>NZ_RIBZ01000090.1:0-1154 GCF_003721215.1 Streptomyces botrytidirepellens | reverse complement strand
CTGGTGTATCCGGTGGTGGTGCAGTCTTGTCGCCTGGATGGCGGGGTTGCGTGGGTTGGTGCGTGGGGCGGGATTGTTGCGGTGCCGGGGGATCGCCTCCCGGTTGGAAAAAGGGGAACCACTGCCCCGGCCCGGCCCGTGCCCGCCGAGCGTCCCGGTGTCGCGCCCCTGGCCGACGTCAGGGCCCTGCGGCAGGCGACCGCCCACTGGTCGCTGGAGGAGCTGACCACCGCCGCCCGCGTCCTCACCGCGGAGAGCATCCGGCGCCGCGAGAGCCAGCTCGTGGACGTGCTGCGCGCCCTGTTCTTCGTCCACCCCGACCAGGCGACGCCCGTCACCCGGGTCGAGTTCACCACGGCCCCGGCCGACAAGGACAGCGTGCTCTGGGACGCCTCACACGTCTACCTCCACCACGAGGACGGATCGGCCTGGCCGTTCTAGGACTTCACCGAAGCCGCCGACACGGACACCGAGTACGCCGACCTGGAGGACGAGTTCCGGGAGCTGCTGACGGACATCGCGGCCGACCAGCCGCCGCAGCCCGGTGACCGTCTGGTCGTGGACCTCACGACCGGCGCATTCGACCGGTCCGGGAAGTGGGCGCAGTAATCACCCCACCACCCGGCCCGGGGCCGCCACCCGGCTGGGCCCTCTCCGCACCATCCCGCCCCCCTGATACACCCCGGACCCCGCACCCCCGGGAGGGACCCAGTGCCGCCGCGCACCCGCATCTTCCACTACAACACCACCCCGGTACGTGTCCGGATACACAAGGGCGAACCACTCTGNCCGCCGCGCACCCGCATCTTCCACTACAACACCACCCCGGTACGTGTCCGGATACACAAGGGCGAACCACTCTGGTTCACCCGGGACCTGGCCGCCGCCCTCAACATACGGTTCCCGCCCGGCCCGCTGCTCCCCACCTCGCCGAACAGCCTGCCAGGCATGGCGACCCACGCGCAGGTATGGACGGTCATGGAACAGACCGCCGGTGGTGCGCCCGACGCGTTCCAGACGTGGATGACGGAAGTGACCGCGCGGATACTCGCACCGCCCGCCTTCCAGGCCCACTCCGGGCGCGCGTCCCGCCGCAACTAGGAACCGAGTCGGAACACCGCACGGCTAACCACCCGCCCCACTCGACTGCCCCA
>NZ_RIBZ01000091.1:0-9253 GCF_003721215.1 Streptomyces botrytidirepellens | reverse complement strand
GGCCGAACGCGGAAGCGCCCGCGATGGCGAGTTCGGCCCCGGCCGCCGGATCCGGCCCGCTCGCGGGACCGGGCCGGTCCGCGCCCCCGAGGGAGGAGGCCGCGCCAGTGGCAGGCGCCGCCGCGCCCGGGGCGGATACCGGGGTGGGTGAACTGTGCCCCCGCCAGGAGGAGTTCGGGGGGCCGTTGTGGAAGCTCGGGCACCGGTGGTTCGCGCAGCTGGACGGCGGGCTGATCGCGGTGCTGCACGGGCGGGGCGCCCAGACCCTCGGGATCCTCGACCCCGAGACCGGTGAGCTGGCCGACGTCGCCGGGCCGTGGACCGAGTGGGAGCCGACGCTCGCCGTGGACGGCACCCGGGTCGTCGGCGTCGCCGCGAGCCCGCACAGCGGGCACGAGGTCGTGGAGCTGGACACCCTGACCGGCCACGCCCGCGTCATCGGCAGCGCCCACACCGACCCCGTCGACCCCGCGTACTACCCCCGGCCGCAGGTCCGCACCTTCACCGGGGCGGACGGCCGCGAGATCTACGCGCAGCTCTACCCGCCCCACAACCCCCACCACACCGCCCCGCCCGGCGAGCTGCCGCCCTATGTGGTGTGGGCGCACGGCGGGCCCACCGGGCGGGCCCCGCTCGTGCTCGATCTGGAGATCGCGTACTTCACCTCGCGCGGCATCGGCGTCGTCGAGGTCAACTACGGCGGGTCCACCGGCTACGGCCGCGCCTACCGCGACCGGCTGCGCGAGCGGTGGGGCGTGGCCGACGTCGAGGACTGCGCCGCCGTCGCCGAAGCCCTCGCCGACGAGGGCGTCGCCGACCGGGCCCGGCTGGCGATCCGCGGCGGCAGCGCGGGCGGCTGGACGGCGGCCGTGTCGCTCACCGCCACCCGGCTGTACGCGTGCGGCACGGTGATCTACCCGATCCTCGACCCCGCCGCCTGGGCCACCGGCGAGACCCATGACTTCGAGTCGCGGTACGCGGAGTCGCTGATCGGCCCCGTGAACGAGGTCCCGGACCGCTACCGGGAGCGATCGCCGCTGCACCGGGCCGACCGGATCACCGCGCCGTTCCTGCTGCTCCAGGGGCTGGACGACACGATCTGCCCGCCCGCGCAGTGCGAGCGGTTCCTGGCGGCGATGGCGGGGCGCGGGGTGCCGCACGCGTACGTCACCTTCGAGGGCGAGGGGCACGGCTTCCGCCGCGCCGACACCATGGTCCGCGCCCTGGAGGCCGAACTGTCCCTGTACGCCCACGCGTTCGGCCTGCCCGGGGCCGGGGTGCCCGCCCTGGAGCTGCGCACGTGAGGGCGCCGCGTTCAGCCGCTCGTCGGCGAGGATTGTCCGGGGCGCACTGCCGACCGTCGTGCGGCAGCGGTAGCGTGAGCAGCCTTGAAACCCGATATGCGAACTGTTTCGCCATCATTGGTACTGGAGGAGCCAGTTGACACCCGCACGGGCCCCGCGCCACGTCGGCCGTGAGCCGCTGCCCACCGCCTTGGCCGGTGGGTGGCCGCAGGGCGGCGAGCCCGAGACCTGGCTGCTCAGCGTCTCGGCCTTCACCGCCGCCCTGGACGCCGCCGCACCCGGCAAGATCCTCGACGCCGAGGAGCAGGAGCGGGCCGGGAGGTTCCTGCGCGCCGAGGACCGGGAG
Organism: Streptomyces botrytidirepellens; assembly: GCF_003721215.1. Taxonomy (NCBI): domain Bacteria; kingdom Bacillati; phylum Actinomycetota; class Actinomycetes; order Kitasatosporales; family Streptomycetaceae; genus Streptomyces; species Streptomyces botrytidirepellens. Next base: position 7,603 of record NZ_RIBZ01000091.1, on the reverse strand, counting down.
CGGTACACGGCGGCCCACATCGGGCTGCGGCAGCTGCTCGGCGGCTATCTGGGCGTGGACCCGGCCGCCGTGCCGTTCACCCGGGAGGACTGCCCCGGCTGCGGCGGCCCGCACGGCCGCCCCGCGGTGGTCGGCGCCCCGCTCCACTTCAATATGTCGCACGCCGGTGACCTGGTGCTCTTCGCCTTCGCCGGGACTCCGGTCGGAGCCGATGTGGAGAAGCTCCAGTCCGCTTCCACGGTGGCCCAGGTCGCCCAGAGCCTGCACCCCAGGGAGCGTGCCGAGCTGGACGCGCTGCCGACCGCGGACCGGCCCGCCGCCTTCGGTCGCTGCTGGACGCGCAAGGAGGCGTATCTGAAGGGCATCGGCACCGGGCTGTCCCAGGACCCGGCGCAGGACTACGTCGGCACCGGCCGGGAGCCGGTGCCGGTGGGGCCGTGGGCGCTGATCGACGTACCGGTGGATGCCGGTTACGCGGCGGCCATGGCGCTGCGCGACCCCGGCCGGGACGGGTGAGGACACCCGCTGCCCGGCCGGGGACGATGCGTCAGTGCGCGGACGGTGCGGGCGCCGGTGCGGGGGCTTTGGTGCCCGCACCGGCGCCGGTCCCGGCGCCCGGGCGGCGCAGCAGGTAGACCCCGATGACCGCGACCAGGGAGGCGGCGGAGAGCGCGTACAGCCCGCCGTTGGTGCTGCCCGTGCTCTCCTCCAGGTAGCCGAAGAGCGTCGGGGCGACGAAGCCGCCCAGGTTGCCGAGAGAGTTGATCACGGCGAGCCCGGAGGCCGTGACCTTGAGGTCGAGGCTGGACTGGGCCAGCGGCCAGAAGAGGTTGGCGCCGCACTTGCTGCCGACGGCGGCCAGGGTGATGGCCGCGAGCCCGAACCACGGGGAGCCGAGCGTGGCGAGGAACGTGCCGACGGCCGACAGCACCAGCACGATCGCGAGGTACGGGCGCCGGTCCGGCATGCGGTCGGTGTAGCGGCTCATGGTGTACATGGTGATCACGGCGCAGATCCACGGGATGGCCGAGAGCAGGCCGACCTGGAAGGGTGACAGCCCGCCGATGTCGTCGACCAGGCTCGGCAGCCAGAAGGTGATGGCGTAGCCGGTCAGCGCCATGGCGAAGAAGACGAGGGTGAGCAGCGCGACCTGCGGGTGGAGCACCAGGCGCAGCCGGGACACCTTGGGCTCGCGGCTGCGGGTGTCCCGGTCGTGCGCGATCGCCGCGGTCAGGGCCGCCCGCTCCTCGGTGGTGAGCCAGCGGGCGTCGTTGATGCGGGAGACGAGGAAGAACGCGGCGACGAGGCCCACCGCGATCGAGATGGCGCCTTCCATGGCGAACATCCAGCGCCACCCGGCGAAGCCGCCGAGGCCGTGCATTTCGAGGAGCGCGCCGCTGATCGGGCCGGTGACGATGTACGCGGTCGCGGAGCCCCCGAGGAAGATGGCGCTGGCCCTGCCCCGATAGGAGTCGGGCAGCCAGGTGGTGAGGTAGTACATGACGCCCGGGAAGAACCCCGCCTCCGCGATGCCGAGCAGGAAGCGCAGGGCGTAGAAGGAGGTGGCGCCGTGCATGAAGCACATGGCGAGCGTGACCGCTCCCCAGCTGATCATGATGCGGGTCAGCCAGACGCGGGCGCCGAAGCGCTCCATGAGCATGTTGCTCGGCACTTCGAAGATGGCGTAGCTGATGAAGAACAGCCCCGCGCCCAGGCCGTAGGCGGCGGCGCCGACTCCGATGTCGGCCCTGAGGTCGTCCTGGACGAACCCGACGTTGGTGCGGTCCATCTGATTGACGACCAGCATCAACACCAGCATCGGCATGACGCGCCGCAAGAACTTGCTCACCGCCCGGTCGACCAGCTCCGGGGCGGGCGCCGCGTCCTGGCCGGGGGGTCCCTGCTGTGCCATGGTGCTCTCCTGGCGATATGTTCATCCCTGTGAACAGTCAACGAGTGGTGCGCAGGACCATACGGTTCTGTATGCACTCGGTCAATGGCCCGTGAAGCACTTATTCCGCGGCGCTGACCTGGACTTCAGGCGCTCATCGGGTCCGGAAAGTCAAGAGGGCCCTGAGCGTTTGGCGTTCATGAATGTGACCAGAGGGGTCTGCTGTCGCCCTGCTGTCGTCCGTGCCGTCGGCCTGCTGCGGTCGAAGTCGGTGGCGGAGACCCGGCCTCCGTACCATCATTGACCAATGCCCGAACACGCGTATCTCGCCGAGGGAACCCGCGCGGCCATCCGGCCCCATCGGCGGGAGGACGGCGCCGAATTCGTCCGGCTCGCGCGGCAGAGCGTCTCCTTCCACCGCCCCTGGCTGACGCTGCCCACGACCGACGAGGCGTACGAAGGCTTCATCGCCCAGCTGGAGCGGGAGGACCGGCGCGGCTTCCTGGTCTGCGTACGGGAGACCGGCGCGCTCGCCGGATTCATCAACATCAACAACATCGTGCGCGGCGCGTTCCAGTGCGGCGCGATCGGCTACGGCGCCTTCCCGCCCGCCGCCGGGCGCGGCTATATGTCCGAGGGGCTCGGGCTGGTGCTGCGGCAGGCCTTCGGGCCGCTCGGGCTGCACCGGATCGAGGTCAACATCCAGCCCGGCAACGAGGCGTCGACCGCGCTCGTCAAGCGGCATGGCTTCCGGCTGGAGGGCTTCTCGCCGGACTTCCTCTACATCGAGGGGGCGTGGCGCGACCACGACCGCTGGGCCATGACCAGCGACATGCTGGGGCCCGCGTGACCGCTGGGGCCCGCGTCACCGCGGTCGGCGAGGGTGCCAGGGGAGGCGGCCCCCGCCGACCGGCCGGGGGAGCGGCGTCAGGCGCCGGGGTTGCGGTCCACGTACTCGAAGATCGACCCGTCCGGGTGGCGGGCCACCAGCATGCGGCCGGTGGGGGCGGGGATCGGGCCCGCGACGATCTGCGCGCCGACCGCCGTCAGATCGGCGATCGCCTCGTCCACGTCCTTCACCGCGATCGTCGCCGTGATCTTGCGGAGGATCTCCATCTCCGACTCCGGACCACTCATCAGAAAGAAGCAGCCGACCGCCGCGACCGAGACGCCGCCCCGCTGGAAGCGGGATGCCTCGGCGCCCGTGAGTCGTTCGTAGACGCTGATGGCGGAGTCCAGATCGTCGACGCAGACCCGCAGTGAAGTCCCCATGATGTCCATGCGGGCGAGCCTAGTTGAACCTCAACCGCACGTCAGACGCGGCACAGGACCTCACCGTGCAGGACCGCGAACCAGCCGTCGTCCCGGCTGCCCCACTCGCGCCAGGCGTCCGCGATCTCCCGCAGCTCCGCCTCCGTGGCGTGGCCGCCCTCCACCGCGCGCCGGGCGTACGAGGACGCGACCGTGCGGTCCGCCCACAGTCCGCTCCACCACGCCCGCTCCTCGGGGGTGGCGTAGCACCACGCCCCGGCGCTCGCGGTGACGGCCGAGGCGGGGAAGCCCGCCTCCAGGGCCCAGGACCGCAGCCGGCGCCCCGCGTCCGGCTCGCCGCCGTTGGCGCGCGCGACCCGGCGGTAGAGGTCCAGCCAGGCGTCCAGCCCGGGGACGTGCGGGTGCCAGGTCATGGTGGCGTAGTCGCCGTCGCGGGCCGCGACGATGCCGCCCGGTTTGCACACGCGCCGCATCTCGCGCAGCGCCCGCACCGGGTCGCCGACGTGCTGGAGCACCTGGTGGGCGTGGACGACGCAGAAGGAGTCGTCGGGGAAGTCCAGTGCGTGGACGTCGGCGACCGCGAAGCGGGTGTTGGTCAGCCCGCGCTCGTCGGCGGCCGAGCGCGCCCGCTCCAGGATGGCGGGCTCCGTGTCGACGCCGACGACCTCGCCCTGGGGGACCAGTTCGGCCAGGTCGGCGGTGATGGTGCCGGGGCCGCAGCCGATGTCCAGGATGCGCATAGGGGGCTTGAGGTGGCCGATCAGATAGGCCGCGGAGTTGGCGGCCGTGCGCCAGGTGTGCGAGCGCAGCACCGACTCGTGGTGTCCGTGGGTGTAGACGGCGTCGTTCGGCATGACGGAACTCCTCATCGAGCGTCGAGTCGACCGCGGGCGGAAACGATCTCCACCGTACGCCGCGTCTCGTATGACGAGAAGAGTCGTCTCGTTATGTGGGCTTGCGGTGGGCGCGAGAAAGGGCGGCGGGGGTACGGCAACTCCCGTTCCCCGCCGCCCTCTTGGCGTTCGGACCCACCGCTCAGGCGGGCGCCCGTCCCTGCTCCAGATCCCCCATGCTCACCACACCCACCGGGCGCCCCGCCCGGACCACCGGCAGCCGCCGCACCTCATGCCTGCGCATCAGCGCGGCCGCCTCGGCGATCTCCTCGTCGGGGCCGATGGTCACCGGGTTCGGGGTGCACACCAGATGGCAGCTGACCGCCAGCGGATCGACGCCGTCCGCGACCGCGCGCAGGGTGATGTCGCGGTCGGTGAGGACGCCCAGCAACTCACCGTCGAGCGCCACGAGAACGCCGCCGATGTCTTGCGCGCGCATCAGCTGCGCCGCTTCCACCAGCGAGGCATCGGGACGCACCGAGGTGACCGTCGGCGTCATGACGTCTTTCACGTACTGAGGCATGTCGTTCGCCTTCTTCGGATGTGTCGGGGTGGAGGGAGCCGCCACGCCTCGGGGCGGCTACGCCTCGGGGCGCAGGCCGAGCGCGGAGACCACCTCCTGCACGGTGTGGAACGTTTCGTGGGCGGGCAGCTCCTGGGCCAGGGCGATCAGCCGGTCCGGGGCGTGCCGCTCGTGCAGCACGCGCAGCACGGCGCTCCGTTCCGCCGGGAACGTCGTACGGCCCAGATGGCGGGCGAACTCGAAGCGGAGCGCCTCCGCCTGGCCGGTCGCCCCGGGCGCGGGCACCGGACCGGTCGTCACCTCCGGGTCGTCGTCGGCGGCGGGCTCCGGGTCGTGCCACTCCTCGACCCGGGTCGGGTGTCCGGAACGGATCAGACCCTGAAGCTCCTGCTTCATCTCATCGTCCCGGTGAACGCTCAGCCGGTTGCTGCCTCGCTGCATGTCGGTCCCCTTCCTTCACGGGTCCGTATGGCTCGTGGGATGGTCATGTCCCCGAGAGTTCACTGCGGCGCGCCGCCCTCGTACGGCCAGCGCAGCAGTGCGCCCAGCCCCCCGACCGGGGCGCCGTTCGTGTCCTCCGCCCCGTCGGGCGGCACCGTCAGCACCTCGGCGCCGGTGGCCGCGGCCGAGCGGATCAGGGCGTCGTCGGCACGCACCGCGGCGGGCCGGGCGTCGCCCAGGTACTGGAGGTCGGTACGGCGCATCGCCACCTGGTCCGGCTCGGCCCCCGCCCATACGTCGCGGTACAGGTCGGTGCCGTCCGGCCGGATCAGCAGCGTGCCGATGCGGTGCTCGCGCGCCGCGTCGACCAGCGCCGGAACGCCCTCCGCGGCCGTCACACGGCCCTCCGCGGGCACGCGGCCCGCCCGGAAGCGCTCCAGTACCTCTCCGGTGTGGTCGTGCAGGTGCCGGGCCCGCACCTCGTCCACGTCGCGGTCCAGCAGGCGGGCGGCGTGCGTACCGGGCGAGGCCGAACCGGCGGCCCGGCCGCCGTGCGCGGTCTCCGCGGCCCGGCCGCGCAGCTGCTCCGGCAGCCGGTCGTGTACCGCGCGCCGCTCGCGCGCGTCCCCGACCAGTAGCACCAGATCGGCCTGCGTCTCCTCCTGGCGGGCCCGCAGCTCGTCCGCGATCAGCCCCGCGTTGTGTTCCCAGGTGTTCTCCGTCCGCAGCTGGAAATGGCGCTCCGACCAGTCGGCCGTCGCGGTGCGGTGCACCGGCCACTGCTGCCCGGTCACCCGCCCCACGGCCCGGTCGCCGCGCGCGCCGCGCAGCTCGAAGTCCGCGCCCGTGCGGTCGATGTACGCCACCAGGCAGGTCGGATCGTCCCCCGCCAGCTCCACCAGCGGCCCCACGTGTGGCAGCGCCGACCAGCACGCGTGGGGCGCGCCCTGTGGCGGCGCCGTCAGGGACGGGTCGAGCACCACCTCGCCGCGCGAGGCGAAGACGGCCCGGCCCACCGGCTCGGTCGCCGGTGTCACCGTGGCCAGCTCGTCGTACACCGCACGGACGGTGCGCGCGTCGGCGCCCTGCTGCTCCAGCCGGCGGCACGCCTCACGGGCGTGGCGCTCGTGCTCCTCGGCCGAGGACTGGTCGGCGTGCGAGGTGTCGACGTAAACGGTTGCCCAGGGGCCTGGGCGTTCGAACAGCGGATTCAGGAATCCGAGTCGCATGTACTTCCCTCCCGGCGTTCCGGGTGTTTCGTCCCTCCCGCGTACCCGTCGCCACGGCATCGACACGGGCGCGGACGGGTCGGGTCCGGATTCCTGAGGAAGATTTCTTCGCCAGGTTTGAGGCACCCCCGCCCGGGGACCCGACGCGTGGCCGAGCGGCCCGCGTAGGGATGAGGGCGGCGNCGGCCCGCGTAGGGATGAGGGCGGCGCCGGGCACGGGAGATCAGGGGCCCGTGCCCGGCGCCTCTGCGCGTTTTTTAACGCCACGGGGCGCGGGTACCCGGCGCGCATGACTGACACCTCCGCGAACCCGGCGGCGGAGAATCCGCTGCTGGCCAGACACGGTGAGGCGCTGGACCTGTTCACCGAGCGGGTGCACGCCGTACGGCCCGACCAGTGGGACGCCCCCACACCCTGCACCGAGTGGACCGTGCGGGACCTGGTGAACCACCTGGCGGTCGAGCAGATGTGGGTCCCGGCGCTGCTCCGCGAGGGCGCGAGCGCGGGCGGCGAGACCGATGTCCTGTCCGGCGACCAGCTCGGCGAGGACCCCGTCGCCACCTGGGACGCGGCCGCCGCCGTCGCCCGCACGGCCTTCCAGGAGCCGGGCGCCCTCGAACGCACCGTCGCCCTCTCCTACGGCGCGAGCCCCGCCACGGAGTACTGCGCCCAGATGACCGCCGACGCGACGGTCCACGCGTGGGACCTCTCCCGCGCCATCGGCGCCGACGAACGGCTCCCCAAGGCGCTGGTCGACTTCTCCGTACGGGAGGTCGCCCCCTACGCGGCGGACCTGGAGAAGAGCGGCCTCTTCGCGGCCCCGGTCGACCCCCCACCGAACGCCGACGCCCAGACCAAACTCCTAGCTCTGCTGGGTCGCGAAACGTAGCCCGCGCCGGGCGGCTTTCCCCACCCCGCCCCTTCCCGAACCCGGGGCTCCGCCCCGGACCCCGCCGGGGCTGCGCCCCGTCCTGGGCCGGGTGGTGGCCCCGGCTTGTGCTGGGCGGTGAGGCGGTGGGGTCTTTTCCCCTACCCCGCCCCTTCCCGAACCCGAGGCCCTGCCCCGGATCCCGCCGGGGCTGCGCCCCGAGCCTGGCCGGGTGGTTGCCCGGCTTGCGCCGGGGGCGGATAACGGGGCTGCGCCCCGGACCCGGGGGCCCGCACCGGGGCTGCGCCCCGGGTCCCGGGCGTGGCGTTGGGCTGCGTCCTGGGCTCGGCCGGGTGGTTGCCTGGGTCGGCTGTGCCCCGTGGGCCCGGGGGCGTTGGGGCTGCGCCCCGTCCCCGGCCGGGTGGTTGCCCGGCTTGCGCCGGGGCCGGATAACGGGGCTGCGCCCCGGGGCCGGCCGGGCCGTGG
>NZ_RIBZ01000095.1:0-13886 GCF_003721215.1 Streptomyces botrytidirepellens | reverse complement strand
GGCCAGCGGCGTGTGGGCGCTGCGCGAGGCCGCCGCGGCGGCGCGCGCGTGCGGGCGCACCGCGCGCGTCCAGCTCAAGGCGGACACCGGGCTCGGCCGCAACGGCTGCCCGCCGGCGGACTGGCCGGACCTCGTGGCCGAGGCCCTGGCCGCGGAGGCGGAGGGCACGGTCAAGGTGACCGGCCTGTGGTCGCACTTCGCGTGCGCGGACGAGCCGGGCCACCCGTCGATCGCCGCCCAGCTGACCGTCTTCCGCGAGATGGTGGACCAGGCGGAACGGGCGGGGCTGCGGCCGGAGGTGCGGCACCTGGCGAACTCCCCGGCGACCCTGACCATCCCCGAGTCGCACTTCGACCTGGTACGCACCGGCATCGCCCTGTACGGGATCTCGCCCAGCCCGGAGCTGGGCGTGCCCGCCGACTTCGGGCTGCGCCCGGTGATGACGCTGAAAGCGTCGCTGGCCGCGGTGAAGCGGGTGCCGGGCGGGCACGGCGTCTCGTACGGGCACCGCTACGTGACCCCCGGCGAGACCACCCTCGCGCTGGTGCCGCTCGGCTACGGTGACGGGATCCCGCGGCACGCCTCGGGCACCGGCCCGGTGCTGGTCGCGGGCAAGTGGCGGACCATCGCGGGCACCGTCGCCATGGACCAGTTCGTGGTCGACCTCGGCGGCGACAGCGCGGAGCCGGGGGACGAGGCGGTGCTGTTCGGCCCGGGCGACCGCGGGGAGCCGACCGCGGAGGACTGGGCGCGGGCCGTGGGGTCGATCGCGTACGAGATCGTCACCCGGATCAGCGCCCGGGTCCCCCGCGTTTATGTAGGTGACCTCGGGGGCACAGGGATCTGACCATGGGCGACGAGAGCACGGTGGAAACGGCGACGAAGGTCGCGGCGGGGGCCACAGCCGTGGGCTGGCGCCGGGGCGCCGGGTTCGCGGGGGCCGCGATCGGCGTGGTCGCGGCGGGCGCGGCGATGGGCGTCGCGCTGGAGCGGCTGACCGTCGGCCGCGGCGTACGGCGCAAGGCGCGCCTCGCCCTGGACGCGGAGGGCCCGTACGGCACCCTGCGCGGCACCCCGGGACGGGCGGTCGCCGACGACGGCACGGAGCTGTACTACGAGGTCGAGGAGATACGCGAACCGGTCGCGCCCACCCGCCGCAAGCGCCGGTTCGCGAGGCGGGCGCCCGCGGCCCCGGTGACCGTGATCTTCAGCCACGGCTACTGCCTCGGCCAGGACTCCTGGCACTTCCAGCGGGCCGCGCTGCGCGATGTGGTCCGCACCGTCTACTGGGACCAGCGCTGCCACGGCCGCTCCCAGCGCGGCTGCGCCCAGACGAACGGCACCCAGGTCAGCATCGACCAGCTGGGCCGCGACCTGAAGGCCGTGATCGACGCGGCCGCGCCCGAGGGGCCGCTGGTGCTGGTCGGCCACTCCATGGGCGGCATGACGATGATGGCGCTGGCCGCCCAGTACCCGGAGCTGATCCGGGACCGGGTGGTCGGCGCGGCGTTCGTCGGCACCTCGGCGGGGCGGCTCGGCGAGGTCAGCTTCGGCCTCCCGGTCGTCGGCATGAACGCGGTGCGGCGGGTGCTGCCCGGGCTGCTCAAGGCGCTCGGCTGGCAGGTGGAGCTGGTGGAGCGGGGCCGCCGGGCGACCGCGGACCTCTTCGCGGGGCTGATCAAGCGCTATTCGTTCGCGACGAAGGACGTGGACCCGGGGGTGGCCCGGTTCGCGGAGCGGCTGATCGAGGCGACGCCGATCGATGTGGTCGCGGAGTTCTATCCGGCGTTCATCGCCCACGACAAGGCGGAGGCGCTGCCGTACTTCGACGGCGTGCCGGTGCTGGTGCTGGCCGGGGACAAGGACCTGATCACGCCGATGGAACACAGCGAGGCCATCGCGGAGCTGCTGCCCGGCGCGGAGCTGGTGATCGTGGAGGACGGCGGCCACCTGGTGATCCTGGAGCACCCCGAGGTGGTCAACGGACATCTGGCCGAGCTGCTGACCCAGGTGGTCGGCGGCGCCGGGGGCGTCCCCGGGGACGGCGCGGGCCGCCGTTCGGCCCGGGGCTAGCCGTCGTTCGGCCGGGGGCCGGGCCGGACGCAGGGCGCGGTCCCGGCCCGTACCATCGGCGGGTATGGACGTAGGCACCACACGCATGACCGTCACCTCGCCCGAGCAGATGCGGGACCTGGGCCGCCGGCTCGCCAAGCTGCTGCGCCCCGGCGACCTGGTGCTCCTCACCGGGGAGCTGGGCGCGGGCAAGACCACGCTGACCCGGGGCCTGGGCGAGGGCCTGGGCGTACGGGGCGCGGTCACGTCCCCCACCTTCGTGATCGCCCGCGTCCACCCCTCCCTGTCCGACGGCCCCCCGCTGGTCCACGTCGACGCCTACCGGCTGGGCGGCGGCCTGGAGGAGATGGAGGACCTCGACCTGGACGTCTCGCTGCCGGAATCGGTGATCGCGGTGGAGTGGGGCGAGGGCAAGGTCGAGGGGCTGTCCGAGGACCGGCTGCACGTGGTGATCGAGCGGACGGTGGGGGCGGAAGCGGAGGAGAGCGACGTACGCGGCGTCGCCGTGACCGGTGTGGGGCCGCGCTGGGCGGACGAGGACCTGGCGTCGCTCGCGGGGTGAGCCGTGGGGAGATTCCGGAAGAGTTTCCGACAGGCCGTCGGCATGATGTTGCGCTCTGGGCATCAGGCGTGGTCACATGGTAGGGGAAGCGCGGTTAGGCGTACCTAACCTCCTGCCCACCAGGACCCTCAGGAGGCATCCATGTCGGCCCAAGAGCCCACCGCCCTGGACGACCCCCGGCGCGATGACCGGTCACCGTCGATGAGGGATCTGCTGGCGGCCTGTGCGGCGGCGAGCGCCGTCTCCACCCCACCGGAGGCCCCCGTCGAGGCGGAGGCGCAGCAGCGTCCCGCGGACGAGCCGGAGCGCGACGCGGCGTAGTCCGGTGCGCGGCGCTTCGAGCGACGCGACCAAGCGATCACACGATCACAACTAAGCGATCACGACGACCTTCGTGCCCGGCTGCGCGAACTCCCACAGCGCCGCGCCGTCCGCCCGGGACTCCCGCACCGCACCCGTCTTCTTCTTCGCCTGCGGGTCCGGCATCGTGCCGTCCATGGCCGCACTGAAACCGAACGTCACTCCCTCGTCCTGGTGAAACACCACGATGTGCTCCACCTGCACCCCGTCCGAGCCGACACCGCTCGGGTTGCGGGACGTGACCGCGTACGTGCCCGGGTCGGGGCTCGCCGAGCTGGCGCCCACCGCGAAGGTGCGGGTGGCCTTGCCATCGGCGCCGACCAGCCAGACCCGGTTGCCGCCCAGGGAGTAGACGACGCGCACACCGGTGCCGGACCCCTTGGGCAGAGCGGTGGACTTCTTCTCCGCCTTGTCCTTCGTCTTGCCCTTCGAGTCCGTCGCCTGCGAGCTGCGCCGTTCCTGGGTGCGGTGGTCCGGGGCGGTGGCCTTGGCCTGGTAACCGAGAAAGCCGACGACGCCCAGCGCGGCCGCGGTCAGAACGGCCACGGCGGGCCCGGTGCTGCTCCTTGGCACGGTGGCCACCCTCTCCTGTGGTCAGTACGTGCTTACCGCGCGTACGCAATATCACGACGGTAGCACCGGTGGACGGCCGCAACCGGCCCACCGCGACCGCCTCCCGCGGCGCCGTAGGCTGTCCTCGTGCTGTTGCTCGCGCTTGATACCGCCACCCCCGCCGTCACCGTCGCCCTCCACGACGGCGCCGAAGTCCTCGCCGAGACCGCCGAGGTCGACGCCCGGCGCCACGGCGAACTGCTGCTGCCCGCCGTCCACCGGACCCTGGGCACGGCAGGCGTGGAGCTGGGGGCCGTGACGGACATCGTCGTCGGCGTCGGCCCGGGCCCGTACACCGGGCTGCGGGTCGGGCTGGTCACCGCGGCCACCTTCGGCGCCGCCCTCGGCGTGCCCGTGCACGGGCTGTGCACGCTGGACGGGATCGCGTACGCCGCCGGGCGGGCCGGGCTCACCGGCCCCTTCGTGGTGGCCACCGACGCCCGCCGCAAGGAGGTGTACTGGGCGCGGTACGACGACCCGCGGACCCGCGTCACCGAGCCCGCCGTCGACCACCCCGCCGACCTCACCGAGCGGCCCGGCGTCGCCGGGCTCCCGGCCGTCGGCGCGGGTGCCCTGCTCTACCCTGCCGCCTTCGCGGACGTCCCCGCGGGCATGCCCGAGTACCAGTCGGCGGGCGCGCTGGCCTCGCTCGCCGCCGAGAAGCTGGCGCGCGGCGAGCAGCTGCTGCCCGACCGGCCCCTCTATCTGCGCCGCCCCGACGCCCAGGTGCCCGCCAACTACAAGGTGGTCACCCCCAAGTGACGGACACGGCTCACGAAGACGTCGCACTGCGCGAGATGCGCTGGTGGGACATCGACCCGGTGCTGGCGCTCGAAGAGGAGCTGTTCCCCGAGGACGCCTGGTCGCAGGGGATGTTCTGGTCCGAGCTGGCGCACGCCCGCGGCGGTGACGCCACCCGCCACTACACGGTCGCCGAGACCGACGGCCGCATAGTCGGCTACGCCGGGCTGGCCGTCTTCGACCGCACCGGCGACGTCCAGACCATCGCCACCGCCCGCGCCCACTGGGGCACCGGCCTCGGCGCCCGCCTCCTCACCGATCTCCTCAACGCCGCCACCGCCTTCGAATGCCGCGAGGTGCTCCTCGAAGTGCGGGTCGACAACACCCGCGCCCAGCGCCTCTACGAGCGCTTCGGCTTCGAACCCATCGGCATCCGCAAGGGCTACTACCAGCCCGGCAACGTCGACGCGCTGGTCATGCGCCTGACCGGCCCGGCGACCACCGTCGCGACCCCCTCATCCGATCCAGGAACATCCGTACAAGGAACGAAGACCCATGGCTGACGAACCGCTCGTCCTCGGCATCGAGACCTCCTGCGACGAGACCGGCGTCGGGATCGTGCGCGGCCACACCCTGCTCGCCGACGCGGTCGCCTCCAGCGTCGACGAACACGCCCGCTACGGCGGCGTCGTCCCCGAGGTCGCCAGCCGCGCCCACCTGGAGGCGATGGTCCCGACCATCCAGCGGGCCCTGAAGGACGCCGGAGTCGCCGCCTCCGACCTCGACGGCATCGCCGTCACCGCCGGTCCCGGCCTCGCGGGCGCCCTGCTCGTCGGCGTCTCGGCCGCCAAGGCGTACGCGTACGCCCTCGGCAAGCCGCTGTACGGCGTCAACCACCTCGCCTCCCACATCTGCGTCGACCAGCTCGAACACGGCGCCCTGCCCGAGCCGACCATGGCGCTGCTGGTCAGCGGCGGCCACTCGTCGCTGCTGCTGGCGCCCGACATCACCACGGACGTCCGGCCGCTGGGCTCGACCATCGACGACGCGGCGGGCGAGGCGTTCGACAAGATCGCCCGGGTGCTCCACCTCGGCTTCCCCGGCGGCCCCGTCATCGACCGCATCGCCCGCGACGGCGACCCCGACGCGATCGCCTTCCCGCGCGGGCTGACCGGGCCGCGCGACGCCGCGTACGACTTCTCCTTCTCCGGCCTCAAGACGGCCGTCGCCCGCTGGATCGAGGCCAAGCGCGCGACGGGCGAGGAGGTTCCGGTCGCCGACGTCTCGGCCTCCTTCCAGGAGGCGGTGGCCGACGTCCTGACCCGCAAGGCCGTCCGCGCCTGCAAGGACGAGGGCGTCGACCACCTGATGATCGGCGGCGGCGTCGCCGCCAACTCCCGGCTGCGCGCCATGGCCGAGCGCCGCTGCGAGGACGCGGGCATCACGCTGCGCGTGCCGCGCCCCAAGCTGTGCACGGACAACGGCGCGATGGTCGCTGCCCTCGGCGCGGAGATGGTCGCGCGCGGCCGGTCCGCGTCGGCCTGGGACCTGTCGGCCGACTCCTCGCTCCCGGTGACGGACCCCCACGTCCCGGCGCCCGCGCCGCACCACCACGACCACGTCCACGAGCTGAGCCGGAAGAACCTGTACGCATGACCGTCGCCCTGATGTGGGAAGCCCGCGCCGTCGAGGGCCGCGGCGCGGACCTGCTCGCCTGGACCGCCGACCAGCCCCTCGACCCGCCCCCGCTGCGCCGCGAGACCTTCCGCGCGCCCGAGGACCGGGTGCTCGTGATCACCTGGTGGGACGGTACGTACGACACCCCGGACCTCCCCGAACTGCCCGAGCCGGGCCCCGACCTGGTGCGCCGTGCCGTGCACCGGTGGCGCTTCGAGTCTGTGGGGTAGCAAAATCAGCCCAGGCCCCCGTGTGGGCGAATGCCCGGCCGACACGTAACGTGTGGACGGCTGCGCACACGTACGAATAGCACGGAGAGAACGCATGGGCGGCTATCTGAGGGTCGAGGCGGACAATCTCGGACGCTTGCTGAGAGATCTGCACAACAGCCAGGAATGGATGCGCAAGGCGCTCAGCGGGATGAAGGACATCGGCCCGAAGAGTACTGGCAGCGAGGCGTTGGACAACGCCTGCGACGAGTTCCACGACAGCTGGGACAACGCGATTGAGAAGATCGCGGATGGAACGGGCCAGATCAAGGACAAGCTCCGGGCGACGAAGAACGACTACGAAGCCGTTGAGCAGGCCATACGCGACGCGATGCACAAGGGTGCGGCCAAGAAGCAAGGCCCTGCGCCGTCGCCGCAGCCTCGACCGACTGCGGGGGCACGGTGAGCGACTTCCCTGCCCTCGGTTTCAACCCCGCGCCCGGGCGGCTCGAGAGTGTCGACGATCTGGCGACGAAGCTGACGAAGGCCGTAAAAGGGCTGGACAATGCATACAAAACGCTGACGGAGATCAGCAAGGGCGGTAAAACGTGGGAGGGAGAGGCGGCGAGCGCCTTCGCGGAGAAGGTCGGCGACCTGCCGAAGTATCTCGACGACAGCCGCGACGCCCTGCGCTCGGCGGCGACCCAGCTGTCGAGATGGCGGACGAAGCTCGCGGACTTCCAGGACAAGGCGCGTGAGTACGAGGCGGACGCCAAAGCGGCCAAGGAGAAGCAGAAGACCCGGGAAGCCGCTCACGACCGGGCGACGACCGCGTACAACACGGCAGCCGCCAACCCTGCGCTGAGGCTGCCCGGACAGGTGTATACCAACCAGGCCGACTTGGACAGCGCTCAGGCGAAGTACAACACTGCCAGCGCCCACTTGAGTAAGGCCGACACCGCTCTCGACACCGCGACAAAGCAGCTGGACTCCGCTCGCACCGAGTTCGAGGACATCGTCAAGAAGGCCGAAGAGCTGCTGGAATACCACCAGCAGAAGGCTCAGACCATCGCCGACATGCTCACGAAGGCGAATGACAAGGCGCCGGATCCGGGATTCTTCGAAGGTCTCGCGGACGCTTTCACCAAGTTCGGGCACAAGATTCAGAATTGGTGCACCAAAAACGCCGACATCCTGAAGAAGGTCGGCGACTGGCTCTCGATCGGCTCCAGCGTCCTGGGAGTCGCCTCGCTGCTGACCCTGTGGTGCCCCCCGCTCGCCGGTGGCCTGGCTCTCGCCAGCGCGGGTCTCTCCCTCGGTGCGCTTGCCACCCACGGGGCGGCGAAGCTCGGTGGGGCGGACGTGGGAGTCATGGATCTGGTGGGGGACGGACTCGGAGCGATCCCGTTCGGGAAGTTCGGCTCCGTCGCGATGAAGGGCGCCAAGGTGCCCATGAAGCTGGCGCAGGTGGAAGGCCGCACCGTCGCCTCGGTCGATAGGGTCAACAAGATCCGCGGCCTGCGGGACGCCGGGTTCACCGGCGAGGCTCTGAGGGGCAGTCGGATCCTCGGGATCGGTGACGACTACATAAAGGGCAGCAAGGTCTTCACCGCCACCGGGGTCGGTGACCGCGTGAAGCTGGCCTGGACCAACCACGTCCAGACCGTCGCGGGGGCGAGCGTCAAGGAGGCAGGGATCAGCAAGGGCCTCACCAGGGTCCTCGAGAGCGGCCTCACTCCGGAAGCGGTCAAGACGTCCCTGAGCGGGGCCCTGAGGGGCGACGGCTCCATCGACCCGCTCTCCTGGTGGTCCAAGGGCCCACAGCTGGCCCAGCAGGTTCCGGGCATCGGCATCGACGCCCACACTCAGCTCACCGATTCCGGTACGCCGGCTGCGGGGAGGCTCTGATGCCCGTCCCCCCGCGGGAAATGTCGCTCACGCTGGACACCCCGGAGGGCTTCCACGAGCTGCCGCTGCACCTCCCCCCGGACGTCCTTGACGCCGCCCTGTGGGAGCTGGCGGAGAAGATCTGGCCGGAGGGTACGGAGTTCCAGCGCGAGACCACCGCCGTTGTCTACTCCGACCTCACCGAGGCCCTGGCCGCCGACAACGCTCTTCACGCAGCCGTCGCCTTCTATGAGGCGGAGGACGGCTCGGTGAGCACCGCTCAGCTCCTGGTACGGGCGGAGGCCGTGGACCCGGAGGCCCCGGAGGTCGTCGCTGCCTCGTTCCAGGAGCTGCTTTCCCTCGCCGACCACCGCAGCGTCGCCCGGGTGGACCTGCCCCGTGGCCCGGCCGTGCTCTCGCTGCACGCCACCGAGACGGAGGGCGAGGCCATCCTTCCGGCACTGGACTTCGCTCACATCGAGTTGTACGTACCCGCTCCGGTACCGGGCTGGCTGGTGGTACTCGCCCTCACGACACCGTGCTTCGCCGATCTGCCGCGGTACACGGGTATCCTGCGGCAGATCGGTGAGTCCCTGGTCATGCGCTCGGCGGAGCGGGCGGACGACCTCCCCAAGGGGCCGGCGGCCGGCGATGTGCTCGCGGCCTTTGGGCTGAGGGGTGCAGCGAACTCCGACGGCGGTGACGGCGCCCGGAAGACGACCCTGGATACTCCATGACACTCACCTTCACCCGCGACCTCGACTCCAAGCGCTACATCCTGCGCCCTCGAGGCTCTGACCCGCTCCACGTGCGCCGTGGCGCCCCTGACGGCCGCCCGCTTCCCGAGGGGTACAAGCCGCGCTTCACCATCGCCGCCGACGCGGGCGGGGGTCCGCCGCTCGCCGTGGTCGTCCGGAAGGGCGATCGTCGCCTCGCCGTGCTCACCCCCGAGCACGAGCTCCTGGCCGAACTGCGCCTGCCGCCGCGGAAGAAGCGATGGCGGCGTCTGTACGAGATCCACTTGCCCGACGGGACCGTGCTGCACGGGCGGGAGGGGACGGTGCCGTCGCTGCTGCTGTGCCTGCTGCTGCTGCCGTTGGCTCTTCTGTACCTGGTTGGCCTGGCGGTGTCCGACATGGACGCCCCCGACTTCAGCGCCCCGCTGCGGACGGCCTGGAAGCGGCAGGGTGCGAGTTTCGGCCGGGTGGCCATGACCGAGTCCGTGCGCGGCCGGTTCCGGGTCCGGGACGACGGGCTCGACCACCGGGTGGCGTACGCGCAGGCCGTGGCGAAGTACTGGAAGGGGTGACCCGCGACAGGACCGCAGGCTGGTTCCTGTGCGCCGCGGAGGAATGGAGTTCACGCCTCTGTGAGAACTGAGAGACTGCGTTCCATGACCCCGCCCGACGCGTTGCCCCCGCCTCCGCCCGCCCCGGACATGCGGCCCTGGCCCGACCGTGCCGGGCTGCTCGCCGATCGGGCGCGGGCGATGGGGACGCTGGCGCGGTGGTACATGGCGCCGCACCGGGCGTTGCTGCTGTGGCTGCTGACGCTGGTGTTCGCGCTGGGGTGGACGCTGGCGGTGTCGGGGTTCCAGTTCCTGGTGACCGGCCAGATCGTCGAACACATCCTCGGCGTGATCTTCCTCGGGCTGGCCCTGGGCGCCACCGTCCCCTCCAGCCTGGGCCTGGCCTCGGGCATCCGGCGGGACGTGTTCGTCGGCGCGCGCCTGCGGGACTGGGCCGAGCTGGGGCGGGACCCGCAGACGCTGCCGCACTGGCGGGTGTCGGGCAGCGCGCTGCTGTGGCTGCTGCCGTCGCTGCTGCTGTGCTGCCTCGGGCTGGTGCTGGGGGCGTCCACGGCGATGTCGGACCTCGGCGCGGAGACGTTCGGGGTGGCGATGGGGATCGCCGTCGTCTTCGCGGTGGCGGGCGGTCTCGGCCTGCTCAAGGCGATCGGCTACTACCGTCTCGTCAACCGCGAACTCAGCCCCGACGACGCCGAGGACTGATCATTCGGAGGTGTCGGACGACCGCTGGAGCGACTGGAAGCGGTGCAGCAGCTCCAGATACCGCTCGCCCAGGCTCTCGCCGCGCCGCTTCGTCGCGTCCTCGACGTGCAGCAGCATCTGCCGGATGCGCGCCGCGTCCCGGTAGGCGTCCCGCTGGAGCTTCTTGTGCGCGGTCGCCGCGGGGCCCTTCCAGTCGTCGCCGACGGTCTTCGCCAACTGGTCGAGTCCTGCGACCGTCTCCTCCAGGTAACGCAGCATCTCCTCCAGATCCTGAAGGAGATCGGACATTTCCTGATCCGATACGGACCGCTTCTCGTCACTCATGTTCCATCCCTGCCACCCTCCGGTCCGGCCCCTCAGCGGGATGATCGTGCCATGACCGGAGCCGGTCCGGAGGACTACTCCGCGAGGTGGTCGAACTCGCCCGCCTTGATGGCGTGGAGGAGGGGCCGCAGCTTCGCGGGGGTGGTGGTCATCACGGTGCCGGGATCGTCGCTTTCGCGGAGGGCTATGGCGTCGGGTCCTATGGAGGCGAGCTCTATGCAGGAGTTGCCGTCCCCTTGCGTGGAGTAGGAGGACTTCTGCCAGTTGATCTCAGACATTTCCTTGCCTTCAGAGATGTTGGGCGATGCCGTGGATCATGTCACGTGACTCCTTCTGGGGGAGGGTCACTTTCATCGTCCGGGCCAGCACCGCCCGGTGATTGGTCAGCTGGGTCTCGGCGTCCAGGAACATGGGGCCGTGCGCGGCGTCGAGCTGCACCGTGTCCAGCTGCGGCACCGGGCCCGAGGCATAGGTCATCGATACGCCGGAGACCGGGAACCCGCCCGCCTCGAAGGGAATGACGCGCACGGTGACATTCTCCCGTGTCGAGGCCTCCAGCAGGCTGTCCAGTTGTCTGCGCATGAGCTGCGGCCCGCCGAACCGCAGGCGCAGACAGGCCTCGTGGATGATGAAGGTGCACGGCGGAGGATCGTCCCGGTCGAGGATGTCCCGGCGCTTCATGCGATGGGACAGCCTGCGCCTCAGCTCGGGCGGTGACCACGCCGGAACGGCCTCGCCGAGCACGGCCCGTGCATATTCCTCGGTCTGCAACAGGCCCGGCAGGAACATCAGCTCGACCACGCGCAGACTCGTCGCGTAGTACTCCAACTCGGCGAGGTCGAGCCCGCCGGTGGCGATATGGCCCCGGTATTCCTCCCACCAACCGCCCTTACGCTCCCGGGTCATGGAGACGAGCGCGTCGACGTACGCGTGGTCGGGGCAGGTGTAGATGGCGGCGAGGGCCCGCACCCGCTCCTCGCTCACGCCGAAGCGGGCCAGCTCCAGGTTGGTGATGTGGGTGCGGTTGATGCCCAGCCGGTCAGCCGCCTCCTGGATGCTGAGTCCGGCGCCCTCGCGCATCCTCCTCAGTTCTGTGCCGAGCCGGACTTGACGCGCGGTGGGGACGCTTCTGGGTGGCATGGCCCTCTGTAACCCTCACGAGGTAATTGTCGGGGAAATTCAACGGGACCGTAGCAGTTGTTTGCATCGCTGCCCTACCTTGGGTGTCGTCGCCGCTACTGCGCGTTGATCGTTGTAACGGTACGCGCGATATAGGCCCGTTCGCAGGGAGTTGACCCATGGAGTCCGACTACGAGTCCGACGACCGTCCACCACGTCGCCCGCCCGCGCCCTCCAAGGACCCGTACGTCTACACGCTCCAGAGCAACCGGAACGCCACGTCCGCCAAGGTCTGCCGGGACTTCGTCGCCGTCGTGCTGGGCTCCGTGGGGCAGGAGGACCTGGTCGAGGTGGCCACCCTGTGCACCTCCGAGCTGGCCACCAACGCCTTTCTGCACGCCGAGGGCGACTCCCTGACGCTGCGCGTGATGATCGAGCCGCCCCGCTTCCGTGTCCTCGTCTACGACGCCTCCGCCCAACTCCCCACCACCGCACGGCTCGCCGCCCCCGACCATCTGCGGGGTCGCGGCCTCGGCCTGGTCGCCGCCCTCGCCGACGCCTGGGGAACGGCCGACGCGGACCCGGCGGGGATGTACGCGAAGGGGGTGTGGTTCGAACTCCGCGCGGAGCAGAAGAGCTAAGAGGCCGGGTGTCCCAGGAGCATCGTGGGGGCGCCCGCCGAACGGGTGAGGAGGATCGTGCAGGCGTTGTCCCCTTCCAGCCGCAGCTTCTTGCGCAGATGCTCCGGCTCGACGGCCGAGCCGCGCTTCTTGATGGTCGCGATGCCGACCTCGCGCTCCCGCAGCAGCGCCCTGAGCTTCTTCAGGTTGAACGGCAGCACATCGGTGATCTCGTACGCGGTGGCGTACGGCGTCAGGCGCAGCTCGTCCGTGGTGATGTAGGCGATCGTCGGGTCGATGAGGCGGCCGCCGATGCGGGCCGCGACGTCCGCGACGAGGTGGGCACGGATGACGGCGCCGTCCGGTTCGTACAGCCAGCGGCCGACCGGGCCGGGCTCGGGGTCGGGGAGCTGGGCGCCGAGCAGGGAGTGGCCGGTGGGCAGCAGGGTGGCGCGGCGCATGCCGGGGCGGGCGGTGCCGAACCACAGGACGGCCTCCTTCACGTTCCCCTGGTCCGAGATCCACTCGGCCTCCGCGTCCTCCGGCACCGCCTCGTGGGGAATGCCGGGCGCGATCTTGAGGGCGGCGCGCGGGGTCGTACGGGCGGCCTCGATGGCCCAGGACAGCGGCGGGGAGTACGCCTCGGGGTCGAAGACCCGGCCCCGGCCGCCGCGCCGGGCGGGGTCCACGAAGACCGCGTCGTACGACGAGGTGTCGATCCCGGTGACGTCGGCGCAGCGCACCTCGATCAGCTGCGACAGGCCCAGCGCGTCGGCGTTGGCCCGGGCGACCGCGCAGGTCAGCGGGTCGCGGTCGACGGCCAGCACGCTGAGCCCGGCCCGCGCCATCGCGATCGCGTCACCGCCGATGCCGCAGCACAGATCGGCCACGCTGCGCATCCCGAACCCGGCCAGCCGGTCGGCGCGGTAGGCGGCGACGGAGGTACGGGTGGACTGCTCGACGCCGTTGGGCGTGAAGTACATGCGATGGGCGTCCTCGGCCCCGAACTTGGGCACCGCCCGCTGCCGCAGCTGTGCCTGGGTCAGGGCCGCCGAGACCAGGGCGGCCGGATGATCGCGGCGCAGCCGGGTCGCGGTGGCCAGCTCCCGCGCCGGGTCGTAGTTCCGGAGCGCGGAGAGCAGCGCCTGCCCCTCGTCGCCGAGCAGTGAGTCGAAGGCGTCAACGTCCACATGGCCCATTCTCCCCGCTCCGGGGAGCGCATCCGCACCCGCGTGTCGCGCGTCCGCGCACCGTAGAGATGAAGATCGCTTGTGTGATGATGATNAGTGAGTCGAAGGCGTCAACGTCCACATGGCCCATTCTCCCCGCTCCGGGGAGCGCATCCGCACCCGCGTGTCGCGCGTCCGCGCACCGTAGAGATGAAGATCGCTTGTGTGATGATGATCAACGCTGGTCTTTCCAGGTGTCTGGTTCTCGCCGCCGCGGCGGCCGTACTCGCCGGCTGCGGAACCCTCGCCACCCCCGCGCCACCGGCCGGGGCGGGCAAGGAGGCCACCGGGCCGCGGCGGACGCCGGGCGCGGCCGCCCCGTGGTCCGCGTCCGGGCCACCCGCCGTGTCCGCACCGTCCGGGGCGCCGCCCGGGGACGCGTCCGCGCCCTCCTCGGGCCTCGCCGCGGACGACACGCGGCCATCCCCGCCGCCGGGCCCGCCCCCGCAGTCGCCGCGCCCG
>NZ_RIBZ01000111.1:0-82519 GCF_003721215.1 Streptomyces botrytidirepellens | reverse complement strand
GGGCTTGGCACCGGCAGCCTCTCCGGCGTTTGAGGAGCGGGGGCCGGGGCGGAGCCCCGGGATCGGGGAGGGGCGGGGTGGGGGAGAGCAGCAGCCGCACCACCCGCACGGCACCAGCAAACGGCAACCCCGCACCGCCACAGCCCCGCAACCCGCAACCCGGCACCGCCACAGCACCCGGCACCGCCACAGCACCCGGCACCGCCACAGCGACCCGCCCGAGGAGGCTCGCCATGGCACCACCCGAACCGCGTCAGACGAACCCGCCCCCGCTCCTCACCATGTCCGGCATCACCAAGTCCTTCCCCGGCGTACGGGCCCTCGACGGCGTCGATCTCGACGTCCAGGCGGGCGAGGTGCACTGCCTGCTGGGGCAGAACGGCGCGGGCAAGTCCACGCTGATCAAGGTGCTGGCCGGAGCCCATCAACCCGACGGTGGCGAGATCGTCTGGCAGGGCGCGCCGGTCACCCTCAAGTCGCCCGTCGCCGCCATGCGCCTCGGCATCGCCACCATCTACCAGGAACTCGACCTGGTGGAGGGCCTGTCCGTGGCCGAGAACATCTTCCTCGGCCACGAGCCCGCCACCGCGGGCTTCGTACGGTCCCGGGCCGCCCGGGCCACCGCCGCCGAGCTGCTGGCCCGCCTCGGCCACCCCGAGATCGACCCGCGGCGGCTGGTGGGCGAACTCTCCGCCGCCGCACAGCAGATCGTGTCCATGGCCCGCGCCCTCTCGCACGACGTACGGCTGATCGTCATGGACGAGCCGTCCGCCGCGCTCGACCCGGACGAGGTGGACAACCTCTTCCGTATCGTCGGCGACCTCACCACCGGCGGCGTGGCGGTCGTCTACATCTCGCACCGGCTGGAGGAGATCCGCCGCATCGGCGACCGCGTCACGGTGCTGAAGGACGGCCGCGCCGCCGCCCGCGGGCTGCCCGCCCGTACGACGCCCACCCGTGACGTCGTCGCGTTGATGACGGGGCGTGATGTCGAGTACGCGTTCCCGCGCCGGGCCCCGCAAGAAACGCAAGAATCGCAAGGAACGCGAGAACCACAGGAACCCGTGCTGCGGCTCCAAGGACTGGCCAGGACAGGGGAGTTCGAGCCGGTGGACCTCGACCTGGCGCCCGGCGAGATCGTGGGGCTCGCCGGACTCGTCGGCTCCGGCCGGTCCGAGATCCTGGAGACCGTCTACGGCGCCCGCCGCCCCACCGCGGGCCGCGTCCTCGTCGACGGGCGCCCGCTGCGCCCCGGCAGCGTGTCCGCCGCCGTGCGCGCCGGGCTCGGGCTGGCGCCTGAGGAGCGCAAGGCGCAGGCGCTGCTGATGCTGGAGTCCGTCACCCGTAACGTCTCCGTCTCCTCCCTCGCCCGCTTCTCCCGGGCCGGGTGGCTGGACCGCGGCGCCGAGCGGGCGGCGGCCCGCCGCAGCGTGCGCGATCTGTCGCTGCACCCGGACGACCCGGAGCGGCCGGTGCGCACGCTGTCCGGCGGCAATCAGCAGAAGGCGGTGCTGGCGCGCTGGCTGCTGCGCGGCTGCCGGGTGCTGCTGCTGGACGAGCCCACCCGCGGGGTGGACGTCGGCGCCCGCGCCGAGCTGTACGCGGTGATCCGCCGCCTCGCCGACGACGGCATGGCGGTGCTGCTGGTCTCCAGCGAACTGCCCGAAGTCCTCGGCCTCGCCGACCGGGTGCTGGTGCTCCGCGAGGGTCGTGTCGTGCATACGGCGCCCGCGGGCGAACTGGACGAGCACCGCGTCCTCGATCTCGTGATGGAAGGGAGCCCGTCGTGCTGAACTCTCCCGGAGGCGCCGACACCGGGTCGGACGCCGTCCCCGGCGCCGCCGCCACGCTCACGAAGGCGGCCGGGCCCGGCCCCGCCGCCGGACCACCGGCCAAGGGCGGCGCCCTCAGACGCCTCGCCGACGTCCGCAACCTCTCCCTCCTCGGCGTGCTCGCCGTCCTCGTCGTCGTGGGCGGCATCACCAAGCCCGACGCGTTCCTGAGCACCGACAACCTGCAACTCGTCCTCACCCAGGCGTCCGTCATCGGTGTCGTCACCGTCGGCGTGACGTTCGTCATCACCAGCGGCGGCATCGATCTGTCCGTCGGCGCGATCGTCGCGCTCGCCTCGGTGTGGGCCACCACGCTCGCCACCCAGGACTACGGTTTCGGCGGCATCCTGATGTGCGCCGTGCTCGTGGGGCTCGGCTGCGGCCTGGTCAACGGTGTGCTCATCGCGTACGGCAGCGTGGTCCCGTTCATCGCCACCCTCGCCATGCTGGCCTCCGCGCGCGGCCTCGCGCTCCTGATCAGCGACGGCAAGACGCAGGTCGTCACCGTCAAGCCGGTCCTGGACCTCGGGCTCCGCGACTCCTACGTGCTCGGCATCCCACCGCTGGTAATGATCTTCGCCGCGGTCACGGTCCTCGGCTGGCTGCTGCTGGGCCGTACGACCTTCGGGCGGCGCACCGTCGCCATCGGCGGCAACCCGGAGGCGGCCCGGCTCGCGGGCATCGACGTACGGCGCCAGCGGCTGCTGCTGTACCTGCTGTCCGGGCTGTGCTGCGGCATCGCCGCGTTCATGCTGGTTGTCCTCACCGGCTCCGGCCAGAACACCAACGGCAACCTGTACGAACTCGACGCCATCGCCGCCGCCATCATCGGCGGCACCCTGCTCAGCGGCGGCCGCGGCACCATCACCGGCTCCGTCCTCGGCGTCCTCGTCTTCACCACCATCACCAACCTCTTCGCCCTGAACAACCTCCAGAGCGATGTCCAGCAGATCGCCAAGGGCGCGATCATCGTCGCCGCCGTCCTGGTACAGAAGGGTCGTTCGACGTCATGAACCACACCCCGAACCACACTCCGGGCACCATCCCCAGCCGCAGAAACCTCCTCCTGGGCACCGCCGCGGCGGGCGCGCTGTTCGCGGCCGGCTGCACCAGCAACGAGAACAACGACAGCAAGGACGAGGGCAAGCAGCCCGCCGGCGCCGCCGACAAGAAGGTCGGCAAGAAGGTCACCATCGGCTTCGCCGGGCCGCAGGCCGACCACGGCTGGCTCAACGCCATCAACGAGCAGGCCAAACGGCGCGCCAAGGAGTACCAGGACGTCTCGCTGGTCAGCACGGAGGGCTCCAACGACACCGCCCAGCAGATCGGGCAGATCGAAACCCTCATCAACAAGAAGGTCGACGTCCTGGTCATCCTGCCCGCCGACGGCAAGGCGCTCACCCAGGTCGGGCTGAAGGCCATGGAGTCGGGCATCCCCGTCGTCAACCTCGACCGCGTCTTCGCCTCCCCGCAGGCGTACCGCTGCTGGATCGGCGGCGACAACTACGGCATGGGGCTCAACGCCGGCCGCTACATCGGCGAACAGCTCAAGGGCAAGAAGAACGCCAAGGTGGTGGAGCTGGCCGGGCTGGACAACCTGGAACTGACCCGCCAGCGCACGGCCGGTTTCGACGACGCCCTCAAGAACTACCCCAACATCAAGAAGGTGGGCCGCCAGGCCGCCGAATTCACCGTCGAGTCCGGCCAGTCGAAGATGGCCCAGCTGCTCCAGGCCCACTCCGGCTTCGACGCCCTGTGGAACCACGACGACGACCAGGGCGTCGGCGCCGAACGCGCCATCCAGCAGGCCGGACGGGACGACTTCCTGATGGTGGGCGGCGCGGGCGCCAAGCGCGCCATGGACGCCATCAAGGCCGACAACACCGTCCTCAAGGCCACCGTCCTGTACCCGCCGACGATGGCCGCCTCCGCCATCGACCTGGCCCGCGCGCTCGGCCAGGGCAACGGCGTCGGGGGCCTGGCCGAACTGGAGATTCCCGCGTCCCTCACCCTCTACTCGGCCGTCGTGACCAAGGACAACGTGGACGAGTACCTGCCCACGGGATTCAGCTGATTCGGCCAGGCCCCATCTCCCCCTCGCATCCACCGCGATCTGAGAGGAGCCTCATGGAAAACCCCGAAGCGCAAGGCACCGAAGCGCAAGGCGCCGAAGCGCAACAGGCCGGAGCACACGGCCTCGGCGTCGGCATGGTCGGCTACGCCTTCATGGGCGCCGCCCACTCCCAGGGCTGGCGCACCGCGGCCCGCGTCTTCGACCTCCCCCTCCGCCCCGCCATGGCCGCCATCTGCGGCCGCGACCCGGACGCCGTCCGCGCCGCCGCGGACAAACACGGCTGGGCGGCCGCCGAGACCGACTGGCGCGACCTGATCGCCCGGGACGATGTGCAGCTGGTCGACGTCTGCACCCCCGGCGACAGCCACGCCGAGATCGCGATCGCCGCCCTGGAGGCCGGCAAGCACGTGCTGTGCGAGAAGCCCCTCGCCAACTCGGTCGCCGAAGCGGAAGCCATGGCCGACGCGGCGCGCCGCGCCCGGGCGCGCGGACAGCGGGCGATGGTGGGCTTCAACTACCGCCGTACGCCCGCGATCGCGCAGGCCCGCCGCATGGTGGCCGACGGCCGGATCGGCGTCCTGCGCCACGTACGGGTCACCTACCTCCAGGACTGGATCGTGGACCCGGAATTCCCCCTGGTGTGGCGGCTGCGCCGGGAACTGGCGGGCTCCGGCGCGCTCGGCGACCTCGGGGCGCACATCGTGGACCTCGCGCAGTACCTGGCGGGGGAGCGGCTGGTCGGCGTCTCGGCGCTCACCGAGACCTTCGTACGGGACCGTCCACTCCCGGGCGCCGCGAACTCCGGTGGTGCGGCGGCGCGCGGCGCGGTCACGGTCGACGACGCCGCCCTGTTCACCGGTCGGCTCGCCTCCGGCGCGCTGGCCTCCTTCGAGGCCAGCCGCTTCGCCGCCGGGCGCAAGAACTCGCTGCGCATCGAGCTGAACGGCGACCACGGCTCGCTCGCCTTCGACCTCGAACGGCTCAACGAGCTGTCCTTCCACGACCACACCGCCCCCGCCGCCGACTCCGGCTTCCGCCGCATCCTCGTCACCGAACCCGACCACCCCTACCTGGAGGCCTGGTGGCCACCCGGCCACGGGCTCGGCTACGACCACACCTTCGTCCACCAGGCGCGCGACATGGTGGCGGCCATCGCCGCCGGAACGGACCCCGAGCCGTCCTTCGAGGACGGGCTCCAGGTGCAGCGGGTGCTGGCCGCGGTCGAGGACAGCGCCGAGAAGAACTGCGTCTACACACCCGTGCCCGCCTGAGGAGGAGGCCCCCATGCCCAGACCCTTCACCCTCTTCACCGGCCAGTGGGCGGACCTGCCACTGGAGGAGGTCTGCCGCCACGCCCGCGACTTCGGCTACGACGGCCTCGAACTCGCCTGCTGGGGCGATCACTTCGAGGTCGACCGCGCGCTCGGCGAGCCCGGCTACCTCGACGGGCGCCGCCGGCTCCTCGACAGGTACGGCCTCCAGTGCTGGGCCATCTCCAACCACCTGGTCGGCCAGGCCGTCTGCGACCACCCCATCGACGAACGCCACCGGGCCATCCTCCCCGCCCGGATCTGGGGCGACGGCGACGCGGAAGGCGTACGGCAGCGTGCCGCCGCCGAAATGGCCGACACGGCCCGCGCCGCGGCCGCCTTCGGCGTACGCACCGTCATCGGCTTCACCGGCTCGTCCATCTGGCACCTGGTCGCCATGTTCCCGCCGGTGCCGCCCGGCATGATCGACCGCGGCTACGAGGACTTCGCCACGCGCTGGAACCCCATCCTCGACGTCTTCGACGCCGAGGGCGTGCGCTTCGCCCACGAGGTCCATCCGAGTGAGATCGCGTACGACTACTGGACGACCCACCGCGCCCTCGAAGCCGTCGGCCACCGCCCCGCCTTCGGCCTCAACTTCGACCCCAGCCACTTCGTCTGGCAGGACCTCGACCCGGTCGGCTTCCTGTGGGACTTCCGCGACCGGATCTACCACGTCGACTGCAAGGAGGCCCGCCGCCGCCTCGACGGCCGCAACGGCCGCCTGGGCTCCCACCTCCCCTGGGGCGACCCCCGCCGCGGCTGGGACTTCGTCTCCGCGGGCCACGGCGACGTGCCCTGGGAGGACGTCTTCCGCATGCTGCGCTCCATCGCGTACGACGGTCCGATCTCGGTGGAGTGGGAGGACGCGGGCATGGACCGCCTGACGGGTGCCCCCGAGGCCCTGCACCACCTGAAGTCCTACGACTTCGACCCCCCGACCTCCTCCTTCGACGCCGCCTTCGGCACCGACTGAGGCCCCGCCGGGCCGCCTCTTCCCCCCCACCCCGCCCCTTCCCGAATCCGGGGGCAAGCCCCCAGCCCCCGGCCCGGCTGCGGCGCGTTCTCCGCCGGGCGCGGGGTTCTCGGCGCGCCGGGGTTGGGCTCCCGCCCGTGCCCGGGGCCGCGGTCGGTGCTGGTCCAGTGGAGGCGCTGCCAGGCATTGGCGCGGCGCCCTGGCCGGACCCGGGCCTGAACGGTGCGCCCTGGGGTCCCGGGGGCTGGGGCCTGCCCCCAGTTCGGGAAGGGGCGGGGTGGAGGAGGTGCCGCCGTGCCGCACCACTTCCTCCCGGCAGGGTTGCGCCCGGCTCGGCGGCGTGGTTGCCGGGTTTCGGGCCACGCCAGGGCCGGGCACCGGGCCGCCTGTCCGGGGCGGGGGTTGGGGGTCTGCCCCCGGCCCAGCGGGGGTGGTTGCCGGGGTGCGGGGCCACGCCGGGGCCGGGCGCCGGGCTGCCAGCCACGGCACCGGGGGTCCGGGGGCTTGCCCCCGGTTTCGGGGAGGGGCGGGGTGGGGGAAACCGCGCCGCGGCCACCCACCGGCTTTGTCCTCCCCGCGGACCAAGCCAACCCACCCCGTGTCAAAGGGGTTTCCGAACCGGACAAACCCCGCTACCGTCCTTGAGATGTACCGGTCACATGGGGCCCCTCACCCCGAACCGGTCACCGAACGGCGCGACGGCGCGCGCCTGTGCCAGGTCGGGCGGCCAACGGCCCCCGTCCGTACACCCCCTCTTTTCCCGGAGGATCAGCGTGCACAGGAAACGGCATGGACTGCGCGGCTCCCTCGCGCTCCTCACGAGCTCCCTGCTCGTGGGCGCGGGGCTCGCGTTCACCGCATCCCCACCAGCGGGAGCGGACCAGGCGGAGGAGAAGTTCCAGCAGGTCACGCTCGCCAAGGGCGCGGCCGAGACCGGTGAGCCCATGTCGCTCGCCGTCCTCCCCGACCGCTCGGTGCTGCACACGTCCCGCGACGGCACCCTCCGCCTCACCGACGCGGGCGGCGACACCAAGGTGTCGGGCAAGCTCCCGGTCTACTCGCACGACGAGGAGGGGCTCCAGGGCGTCGGCATCGACCCCGGGTTCGCGGAGAACCGCGCCATCTACCTCTACTACGCGCCCCCGATGGACACCCCCGCCGGCGACGCCCCCAACGAGGGCACGGCAGCCGACTTCGCGAAGTTCGACGGCGTCAACCGCCTGTCCCGCTTCACCCTCAACACCGACGGCACCCTGAACACCGCCAGCGAGAAGAAGATCCTCGACGTCCCCGCATCCCGCGGCACCTGCTGCCACGTCGGCGGCGACATCGACTTCGACGCCGACGGCAACCTCTACCTCTCGACCGGCGACGACACCAACCCGTTCGCCTCCGACGGCTTCACCCCCATCGACGAGCGCCCCGACCGCAACCCGGCCTACGACGCGCGCCGCTCCGCGGGCAACACCAACGACCTGCGCGGCAAGATCCTCCGTATCAAGGTGGCCGCGGACGGCTCGTACACCGTCCCGGACGGCAACCTCTTCGCGCCCGGCACCGAGAAGACGCGTCCCGAGATCTACGCGATGGGCTTCCGCAATCCGTTCCGGATGAACATCGACAAGCCGACCGGCACGATCTACGTCGGCGACTACGGGCCGGACGCGGGCGCCGCCGACCCGAACCGCGGCCCGGCGGGCATGGTCGAGTTCGCGCGTGTCACCAAGCCCGGCAACTTCGGCTGGCCGTACTGCGTCGGCGACAACAAGCCGTACCGGGACTACGACTTCGCCACCGGCACCTCCGGTCCGGCCTTCGACTGCGCCGCGCCGAAGAACACCTCGCCGCACAACACCGGGCTGACCGACCTGCCGCCCGCCCAGCCCGCCTGGATCCCGTACGACAACGACTCGGTGCCCGAGTTCGGCACCGGTTCCGAGTCGCCGATGGGCGGCCCGGTCTACCGTTACGACGCCTCGCTCGACTCGCCGGTCAAGTTCCCGGAAGGCTACGACGGCGACTTCTTCGCGACCGAGTTCGGCCGCCAGTGGATCAAGCGGATCGAGCAGGGCGCCGACGGCACCGTGGAGAAGATCAACGACTTCCCGTGGACCGGCACCCAGGTGATGGACTCCGCCTTCGGCCCGGACGGCGCGCTGTACGTCCTCGACTACGGGCTGAACTGGTTCGGCGGCGACGAACACTCCGCCCTCTACCGCATCGAGAACGCCACCGACGGCTACTCGCCGATCGCCGAGGCCGCCGCCGACCGCACCTCCGGCAAGGCGCCCATGAAGGTCGCGTTCAGCTCGGCGGGCACCGCCGACGCCGACGGCGACACGCTCACGTACCGCTGGGACTTCGGCGACGGCCACACCTCCACCGCGCCCAACCCCACCCACCGGTACACCAAGAACGGCACCTACACCGCCACCGTCACCGCCACGGACCCCACCGGCCGCAGCGGCAGCGCCGGCGTGCACCTCACGGTCGGCAACACCGCCCCCACGGTGACGCTTCAACTCCCCGGTGACGGGCAGCTGTTCACCTTCGGCGACGAGGTGCCGTTCAAGGTGAAGGTGACCGACCCCGAGGACCGGACCATCGACTGCGCCAAGGTCAAGGTCACCCATGTCCTCGGCCACGACAGCCACGGCCACCCCATCACCTCGGCCACCGGCTGCTCCGGCACGCTCAAGACCAGCGCCGACAGCGAACACGACCCCAACGCCAACATCTTCGGGGTCTTCGACGCCGAGTACACCGACAACGGCGGGGGCGGCCAGCCGTCGCTGACCACCCACGACCAGAACGTCGTCCAGCCCCGCCACCGCCAGGCCGAGCACTACGACGACTCCCAGGGCGTCTCCATCATCAGCCACGCCCCGGCCAACGGCGGCAAGACGGTCGGCGACATCGACAACGGCGACTGGATCGCGTTCACCCCGTATCTCCTCGGCAACGCCAAGGACTTCACCGCACGCGTCTCCTCCGCGGGCGCGGGCGGCACCCTCGACGTACGCGCCGGCTCCCCGACCGGGCAGCTGCTGGGCCGGGCCACCGTGCCGGTGACCGGCGGCTGGGAGACGTTCCAGGACGTCAAGGCGGCGCTGCGGAAGCCCCCGGCCCGCACCACCACGCTCTACCTCGTCTTCAAGGGCGGGGCGGGAGCGCTGTACGACGTGGACGACTTCACCATCGGCACCGGCTGACCGCCCGCCCGCAGCCCGGGGCGGCGGCACGCCCGCCCGCCCCGGGCCCGGGTCCGCACCCGGAGGAAGGAGTACCCGGCCATGCCCCCGCACCCCCGCCGCTCCAGACCCCGCCTCGCCCTCCTACGCGCATCCGCCGTGGCCGCCCTGCTGCTCGCCGCCACGGCCCTGCCCCCGGCGGCGGCCTCCGGCGCGCCCGCGCCCCGGGGTGACCGCGTCCTCGTCTTCTCCAAGACGGCCGCCTTCCGCCACGACGCGATCCCCGACGGCATCGCCGCCATCCGCGAACTCGGCGCACAGCACGGCTTCGCCGTCGACGCCACCGAGGACGCCGCCGCCTTCACCCGCGCCAACCTCGCCCACTACGACGCCGTCGTCTTCCTCTCCACCACCGGCGACGTCCTGGACGCCGCGCAGCAGTCCGCCTTCGAGCGCTACATCCGGGCGGGCGGCGGCTTCGCCGGGGTGCACGCGGCCGCCGACACCGAGTACGACTGGCCGTTCTACGGCGGCCTCGTCGGCGCGTACTTCAAGACCCACCCCGCCATCCAGCAGGCCACCCTCGCCGTCGAGGACCGCGCCCACCCGGCCACCGCGCACCTGGGCCCGGCCTGGCAGCGCACCGACGAGTGGTACGACTACCGCAGCAACCCGCGCGACCGGGCCCACATCCTCGCCACCCTCGACGAAACCTCCTACGAGGGCGGTGGGATGGGGGAGGACCACCCCATCGCCTGGTGCCAGGACTACCGCGGCGGCCGCGCCTTCTACACCGGCCTCGGCCACACCAAGGAGTCCTACGCCGACCCCGCCTTCCGGCAGCACCTGCTCGGCGGCATCCGCTACGCCACCGGTGCTCTTCAGGCGGACTGCCGCCCGGAGCGCGGCTACCGGCCCCTCTTCGACGGCACGTCGGTGGCGGGCTGGAAGCAGGCCGGACCGGGCGCCTTCGCCCTGGACCCGGCCACCGGCACCCTCACCTCGGCGGGCGGCATGGGCCTGCTCTGGTACGAGGCGCGGGAGCTGCGGTCGTACTCCCTGAAGCTGGACTGGCGGATGGCCGGGGCCGCCGGGGACGACAACTCCGGCGTCTTCGTCGGCTTCCCCGCCTCCGACGACCCCTGGTCGGCGGTCGACCGCGGGTACGAGGTCCAGATCGACGCGACGGACGCCCCTGATCGCACCACCGGCGCGGTGTACGGCTTCCAGTCCGCCGACCTGGCGAAGCGGGACGCGGCGCTGAACCCGCCGGGGGAGTGGAACACGTACGAGATCCGGGTGCGCGGCGAACGGCTCCAGGTCTGGCTCAACGGCGTACGGATCAACGACTTCACCAACCAGGACCCGGCCCGCAGCCTGCGCCGCGGCCACATCGGCATCCAGAACCACGGGGACGGCGACGAGGTCGCGTTCCGCAACATCCGCGTCAAGGAACTCCCGCCGTCCTGACGGACCCGACCGGCCCTGATCGGCCGCCCAACGGCCCGAGGGGAGCCGTAGGGCGGCATCAGGCGGCGGGGAGGAGTACGCCGCCTCCTCCCCGCCGCCGCGGGGGCCTACGGCCCCGGCAACGCCCGCAGCAACGCGCCGTACCCCGCACCACTCCGCGACCACCGCGTACCCGCGTATCCGCGCAACCGTCACACCCGGGAGGCAGCCCGTGACCACCGGCCCCGACACCCCGAACCCCCGCCAACACCCCACCGGCACCCCGGGCGAAGGTCTCCGCACCGGCATGTGGCTCATCGGCGCGCGCGGATCGGTCGCCACCACCGCCGTCGTCGGGTGTGCCGCCGTCGCGGCGGGGCTCCAGCCCGCGACCGGGATGGTGACCGAGACCGCGCCGTTCGCGGACAGCGGTCTGCCCGCGCTCGGCGATCTGGTCTTCGGTGGCCACGACACCGCCACCACCCCGCTCCCCAAGCGCGCCGAGGCGCTGGCCGCCGAGGGGGTGCTGCCGTACGGGCTCCCCGATGCCGTACGCGCCGAACTGACCGCCGCCGACGACGCGATCCGCCCCGGCGGCCCGCAGCCCGGGGACACCCGCGGCGACGAGGCGCTGATCGACGCCTTCGCCCACGACCTCGACGCGTTCCGCCGCAACCACGACCTCGCCCGCGTGGTCGTCGTCAACGTCGCCTCCACCGAACCCGTCCCCACCGACGGTGACCGGCTGCCGCCCAGCTCCCTCTACGCCTGCGCCGCGCTCCGCGCCGGGTGCCCGTACGTCAACTTCACCCCGTCCACTGGGCTGCACCACCCCCGCCTCCACGCCGAGGCCGCCCGCTCCGGACTGCCGTACGCCGGGCGCGACGGCAAGACGGGGCAGACGCTGCTGCGGTCCGTGCTCGCGCCGATGTTCGCGCAGCGCGCGCTGCCCGTACGGGCGTGGTCCGGCACCAACCTGCTGGGCGGCGGCGACGGCGCCGCGCTCGCCGACCCCGCCGCCGCGACCGCGAAGAACGCGGGCAAGGCGCGGGTCCTCGCCGACACCCTCGGCGAACTCCCGGACGGCGACCTGCACATCGACAACGTGCCCGCGCTCGGCGACTGGAAGACCGCGTGGGATCACGTCGCGTTCGACGGCTTCCTCGGCTCCCGCATGGTCCTCCAGACCATCTGGCAGGGCTGCGACTCGGCGCTCGCCGCGCCGCTCGTGCTGGACCTGGCGCGCCTCACGGCCCGCGCCCACGAGACGGGTCTCACCGGGCCGCTCACCGAACTCGGCTTCTACTTCAAGGACCCGGACGGTGGCCCGTCCGGCCTCGCCGACCAGTACGCGGCCCTGACCGGTTTCGCCGCCCGGCTGCGGGAGCGGTCGTGACGTCGGTGCGCGCCTGGGCGGAACTGCTCAGGGTCTCCGCCCTGTTCACGGTCCCCGGGGACGCCCTCGCGGGCGCGGCGGCCACCCGGGCCGCCCCGAACCGCGGCACCGCGCTCGCCGTGGGCGCGTCGCTGTGCCTGTACGAGGCGGGCATGACGCTCAACGACTGGGCGGACCGCGACCTCGACGCCGTCGAACGCCCCGGCCGCCCCCTGCCATCGGGCCGGATCACCCCGGCCGCAGCCCTGACCGCCGCGACGGGCCTGACGGGGGCGGGGCTGGTGTGCGCGGCGCTGGCGGGCCGCCGGGCGTTCGCCACGGCCGCGGCCCTGGCGGGCACGGTGTGGGCGTACGACCTGGGGCTGAAGAACACCCCGGCGGGCCCGTACGCGATGGCCACGGCCCGTTCGCTGGACCTGCTCCTGGGCGCCACGGCCACCTACGCCCCCGTCGCCCGCCAGGCCGTCGCCCCGGCCGCCCTCCTGGGCGCGCACACGCTCGCCGTGACCGGTGTCTCCCGCCACGAGACGACCGGCGGCTCGTCGAAGGCCCCCCTGACGGCCCTGGCCACGTCCGCGGCGATCACCTGCGCAACAACGACAAGCCCTGGGCGCACCACCACGAGGGTGCGCGCCGCCGCGCTCGCCGCCACCTACCTCGCCACCGTCGCTCGCCCCCTCGCGCACGCCGCGCTCAACCCTTCTCCCCACCTCCTCCAGCGCGCCGTCGGTGGTGGCATCCGGGCGATGATCCCGCTTCAGGCGGCGCTTGCCTCGCGGGCCGGGGCGGGGCGGGCGGGGATGGGGTTGCTCCTGCTGATGCCCGTTGCGCGGCGACTGTCCAGAAAGGTCAGCCCGACATGACGATCCCGACACCGGCCGCCGCCGACCTCCGTTTCGCCTACGGCACCAACGGGCTGACCGACCTCCGGCTCGACGATGCCCTCGCCCTGCTCGCCGACCTCGGCTACGACGGGGTGTCGCTGACGCTCGACCACATGCACCTCGACCCCCTCGCCCCGGATCTGGACGCCCGCGCCCGCCGGGTCGGGCAGCGACTGGCCCGGCTCGGGCTGACCGTGGCCATCGAGACCGGGGCCCGCTACGTGCTCGACCCGGGCCGCAAGCACCACCCCACGCTGCTCGATCCCGACGCCGGGGCCCGTGCCGCCCGGGTGGATCTTCTGGTGCGTGCCGTGCGGGTGGCCGCGGAGCTGGGGGCGCACGCGGTGCACTGCTTCAGCGGGGTGCGCCCGCCGGGGACGGCGGAGGACACCGCGTGGCGGCGGCTGGGCGATGCCCTCCAGCCGGTGCTGGAGGCCGCCACGTCCGCGGGTGTCCCGCTGGCCGTCGAGCCCGAGCCGGGGCATCTGCTGGCGGATCTCGCCGGGTTTCACCGGCTCCGCCGGGAGCTGGGCGATCCGCCCGCGCTCGGGCTGACGCTCGACATCGGCCACTGCCAGTGCCTGGAACCGGCCCCGCCCGCCGACTGCGTACGCGCCGCCGCGCCGTGGATCCGCCATGTGCAGATCGAGGACATGCGGCGCGGTGTGCACGAGCATCTGCCGTTCGGGGAGGGCGAGGTGGACGTCCCGCCGGTGCTGGAGGCGCTGCGCGCCATGGACTACCGGGGTCTGGTCGGCGTCGAGCTGCCCCGCCACTCGCACGCCGGGTCCGAACTGGCCCGCTCCTCCCTGGCGTACCTCAAGGCGGCGGAGCTCACGGCCGCGAGGGGAGGCGTCGCGTGCTGATCGCGGACCTGCGCACGACCGTACGCGACCACCTGGATCCCGACGCCGCCGCGTGGCTGGACCGCGCCCTCGCCGAGGCGGCGACCACTCCCCACTGGGAGGCGGACTTCGCCGCCGCGGCCCGCCACTGCCGCCGCAGCCATCATGGCGAACTCGCCGACGCCACCCGCGTCCTGCTCCTCCACGCGGCCCGCCCCGACATCCCCACGCTCACCCGCCTCTACACGCACGGCACGGCCGCCGAGCGCCGGGCCGTCCTCCTGGCACTGGCCCATGTCGAAGACATCGGCCCGGAGGCCCTCCCCCTGGTCGAGGACGCCCTGCGCACCAACGACACCCGTCTGGTGGCCGCCGCTGTCGGCCCGTACGCGGCGCGCCATCTCGACGCGCACGGCTGGCGGCAGGCCGTACTGAAGTGCCTGTTCACCGGGGTGCCCCTGGACGCCGTGGCGGAGTGGCCCGCCCGCGCCCGGGGCGACGCCGAGCTGGCCCGCATGCTGACCGACTACGCGCGCGAACGCACCGCCGCCGGGCGGGACGTGCCCCCGGATCTGACCCGCGTCCTGGCCCACACCACCCCCGAGGAGCCCTGATGCGCATCTTCGACCCGCACATCCACATGACCTCCCGCACCACGGACGACTACGAGGCCATGTACGCCGCGGGCGTGCGCGCCCTCGTCGAGCCGTCGTTCTGGCTCGGCCAGCCCCGCACCTCGCCCGCCAGCTTCTACGACTACTTCGACGCCCTCCTCGGCTGGGAACCCTTCCGCGCCGCGCAGCACGGCATCGCCCACCACTGCACGCTCGCCCTCAACCCCAAGGAGGCCAACGACCCCCGCTGCCTCCCCGTCCTGGAGGAGCTGCCGCGCTATCTCGTGAAGGACGGCGTGGTCGCCGTCGGCGAGATCGGCTATGACGCGATGACCCCCGCCGAGGACACCGCGCTCGCCGCGCAGCTCCAGCTCGCCGCCGACCACGGGCTGCCCGCCCTCGTCCACACCCCGCACCGAGACAAGGCCGCGGGCCTGGCCCGCACGCTCGACGTCGTCCACGAATCCGCCCTCCCCACCGACCGCGTCCTGCTCGACCACCTCAACGAGACCACCGTAAGGGCGGCCACCGACAGCGGCTGCTGGCTCGGGTTCTCGATCTACCCGGACACCAAGATGGACCCGGACCGCATGGTGCGCGTCCTGCGCGAATACGCCACCGAGAAAACCCGCATCCTGGTGAACTCCGCCGCGGACTGGGGCCGCAGCGATCCGCTGAAGACACGCCACGTGGGGGAGGCGATGCTGGCGGCGGGCTTCACCGACGACGACGTCGACCAGGTGCTGTGGCGCAACCCGGTGGCGTTCTACGGGCTCAGCGGGCGGTTGCACCTCGACGTCGAGGACACCACACCCCACGCCACCCACGAGGGGAACTCCATCCTCCGCGGCGCGCCCGTCACGACCAAGGGCCGGTGACCCCATGCGCTTCCGCCACCCCGACGGCTCCACCGTCCACCTCGCCTACTGCACCAACGTCCACCCCGCCGAAGACCTCGACGGCGTCGTGGACCAGCTCCGCCACCACTGCGAGCCGGTACGCCGCCGCCTGGGCCGCGACCGGCTCGGCATCGGCCTGTGGCTGGCCCGCGACGCCGCCCGCACCCTGACCGCCGACCCGGCCGCCCTGCGACGGCTGCGCACCGAACTCGACCGGCGCGGTCTGGAGGTCGTCACCCTCAACGGCTTCCCGTACGAGGGGTTCGGCGCCGAGGAGGTCAAGTACCGCGTGTACCGGCCGGACTGGACGGAGACCGAGCGGCTGACCCACACCGGCCACCTCGCCCGGCTGCTGGCCGCCCTGCTCCCGGACGACGTCACCGAGGGCAGCGTCTCCACCCTCCCGCTCGCCTGGCGCACCCCGTTCGACCCCGACCGGCGGCGGGCCGCGCTCGGCCACCTCACCACGCTCGCCTCGCGGCTCGACGCCCTCGAGGACCTCACCGGCCGTTCGATCCGCATCGGCCTGGAACCCGAGCCGGGCTGCACCGTCGAGACCACCGCCCAGGCCATCGACGCGCTCACCGCGCTCCCCGAGGGCGCACCCCGCCGCCGCATCGGCCTCTGCCTGGACACCTGCCACCTGGCGACGCAGTTCGAGGACCCGCACACCGCCACGGCCGCCCTCACCGCGGCCGGTGTTCCCGTCGTCAAGGCCCAGCTGTCCGCCGCGCTGCACGCCGAGGAGCCGCACCGCCCCGCCGTACGCACCGCCCTGGCCGCGTTCGCCGAGCCGCGCTTCCTGCACCAGACCCGCACCCGCACCCCCGCGGACGGCGTGCGCGGCACCGACGACCTCGACCAGGCCCTCGCGCCGGACGGGCTCGACACCACCGCCCCCTGGCGCTCCCACTTCCACGTGCCCCTGCACGCCCCGCCCGAGCCGCCGCTCACCTCCACCCTGCCCGTCCTCACGGACACCCTCGCCCGGCTGGTCGGCGGCCCGGCGCCGCTCACCCGCCACCTGGAGGTCGAGACGTACACCTGGCAGGCGCTGCCGCCCGAGCTGCGGCCCCGCAACCGCGACCGGCTGGCCGACGGCATCGCCGCCGAACTCGCCCTGGCGCGCGACCTGTTGACCGACCTCGGCCTCAAGGAGCTGCCGTGAGCGCCCCGGGGAAGCCCACCCCCCTCCTCGTCCTCGACGTCGTCGGCCTCACCCCGCGCCTGCTCGCCCACATGCCCCGGCTGCGCGCCCTGGCCGACTCCGGTTCGTACGCCCCGCTCGGCACCGTGCTGCCCGCCGTCACCTGCGCCGCCCAGTCGACGTTCCTCACCGGCGCGACCCCCGCCGAACACGGCATCGTCGGCAACGGCTGGTACTTCCGCGAGCAGGGCGACGTCCTGCTGTGGCGGCAGCACAACGGCCTGGTCGGCGGCGACAAGCTGTGGGACGCGGCCCGCCGCGCCCACCCCGGCTACACGGTCGCCAACATCTGCTGGTGGTACGCGATGGGCGCGGACACCGACATCACCGTCACCCCGCGCCCCGTCTACTACGCCGACGGCCGCAAGGAGCCCGACTGCTACACCCGGCCGCCCGCCCTGCACGACGAACTCACCGCCGCCCACGGCACCTTCCCCCTGTTCCACTTCTGGGGCCCGGGGGCCGATCTGGTCTCCTCCCAGTGGATCATCGACGCCACCCGCCACATCCTGCGCCACCACCCCACCGACCTCACCCTCACCTACCTCCCCCACCTCGACTACGACCTCCAGCGCCACGGCCCCGACGACCCCCGCTCGCACGCCGCCGCGGCCGCGCTGGACACCGCCCTCGCACCACTGCTGGACGATGCGCGGGCTCAGGGCCGTACGGTCGTGGCGCTGTCCGAGTACGGCATCACCCGCGTGTCCCGCCCCGTGGACATCAACCGGGCGCTGCGCCGCGCGGGGCTGCTGGAGGTGCACACCCAGGACGGCATGGAGTACCTGGACCCGGGAGCCTCCCGCGCGTTCGCGGTCGCCGACCACCAGCTCGCGCACGTCTACGTACGCCGCGCCGAGGACCTGGCCGCCACCCGGGCCGCCCTCGACGGCCTGCCGGGGCTCGCCGAACTCCTCGACGACGAGGGGAAGAAGGCGCACGGCCTGGACCATCCCCGCGCGGGGGAACTGGTCGCGGTGGCCGAGCCGGACGCCTGGTTCACGTACTACTACTGGCTGCACGACGACCGCGCGCCCGACTTCGCCCGGCTGGTGGACATCCACCGCAAGCCCGGCTACGACCCGGCCGAACTCTTCCTCGACCCCGTCGACCCGTACGTACGCGTCAGGGCGGCCACCGCGCTGGCCCGCAAGAAGCTCGGGATGCGCTACCGGATGGCCGTCGTCCCGCTCGATCCGTCCCCGGTGCGCGGCAGCCACGGCCGGTTGCCGGACCGGGACGAGGACGGGCCGGTGCTCCTCTGCTCCCGGCCGGACGCCGTGCCCGGCCGGGTGGCCGCCACCGACGTCAAATCGCTGCTCCTCCGCCTCGCCGGTCTCGACAACACCTGACCCAACCGACAGGAGACACGCACGTGACAAGCGCCCAGCACCCGGAACTCGCCGCCGCCCTCCGCCGCCGGAGATTCCTCGGCGTCGCCGCCGGAGCCACCGCGGCCACCCTGCTCGGCACCACCACCGCGCACGCCACCGGCGGCGGCAGGGGCGGCCCGATCGTGCCGCGCGGCCACCTCGGCATCCAGCTCTACACCCTCCGCGACCAGGTGCAGTCCCTCGGCTTCGCCCGCGTCTTCGAGGAACTGGCGGCTTACGGCTACGACCAGGTGGAGTTCGCCGGATACACCCAAGGGGCGGCGGGCGCCATCACCCTCAAGCAGCTGAAGCGGCTGCTGCGCGACAACGGGCTGCGCGGCATCGGCAGCCACGTCGGCTACTACTCCGACGACCCAAACGCCTACACCTTCGCCACCAACCTCACCAAGGTGCTGGACGACGCCCAGGCCCTCGGCCTGCCGCACGTCGGCACCGCGTCCGGCCCCTGGCGCTACGGCACGACGGTCGACGGCTGGAAGCGCTGCGCCGAGGACTTCAACACCTACGGCGCGGCCGCCAAGGCGCGCGGGATGAAGTTCTACCAGCACAACCACGCCGAGGAGTTCTCCTTCGCCACCGACCGGCCGGACGTCCGCCTCTACGACGTACTGCTCGCCGAGACCGACCCGGAGCTGGTCCACCTGGAGATGGACATCTACTGGGCGTACGTCGCACAGCACCGCTTCGGCAAACGCGCCGACGGCACCCCGGCGCCCTTCGAACCGCTCGACTACGTCCTGGCCGACCCGGACCGCTATCCGCTGTTCCACGTCAAGGACGGCGAGCGCGACGAAACCGTCCCCGACGGCTACCGCATGGTTGACGTCGGGGACGGTGACATCGACTACGTACGGTTCCTCGGCAAGGTCGGCAGGACCCACGGGGGGCGCCGGAACCACCACTGGATGGTGGAGCACGACAACCCGGCCGACTCGCTCACCACCGCCCGCCGCTCCGCCCGCTATCTGCGCACGGGGCGCTGCGGCGACTGAGCATGCGGATGACTCACACCGCCTCGCGGCTGATCGGCTGCGGGTTCGGGGCGATGTCCCGGACCCGCGTCCGGCCCGGCTGGCGCAGCAGCAGGGCGACCGCGGCGGCCAGCATGGAGATGCCGCCCGCGAGCGCGTACGCCCCGTCGTAGCCCCAGTCGTCGACCACCATCGAGCCGAGTCCGCCGCCGAACAGCCCGCTGATCAGCTTTCCGCTGTACACCAGGCCGTAGTTGGTGGCGTTGTAGTTCTCGCCGAAATAGTCCGGGGTCAGCGCCGCGAACATCGGGTAGAAGGCGCCGCCGCCGAATCCGGAGAGGAAGGCGAAGAACAGGAACAGCCACTCGCTGCGGATGTTGCCCGCCCAGATCACCCCGAATTGCGCGAGCCCCAGCACCACGATGACGAACACCAGGGTCGGCTTGCGTCCCCAGAAGTCCGAGAGCCACCCCACCAATCCGCGGCCCACGCCGTTGATGACGGACATGATGCCCATCGAGGAGGCCGCGACCAGCGGGCCGAAGCCCACTTCCTTGGCGTAGTCGACCTGGAAGGAGATGCCGAAGATGGACACCCCGGCGGTCAGCACGAGCGAAAGCCACATCAGCGGCAGCATCCCCGACCTGATGGCCTCCTTGGGCGTGTACTGACGCACCGCGGGCGGATTCTTCGCCAGGCTCCGCGCGCTCTTGGCGTTGCCGCCGAAGGTGAGCGGATCGATGTGCGCGGGCCACCAGTTCTTGGGCGGGTCCTTGAAGAACCAGCCGCAGAGCGCGACGACGGCCAGCACATAGACGCCGATGAAGTCGAGCACCCCGTGGTAATTGCCCGTGTCGAACCAGTAGTTGAAGATGAAGATGAAGGGCAGCGAGCCATAGGCGAAGCCGCCGTTCACAAATCCCGTCTTCGCCCCGCGCCGCTCCGGGAACCACTTGCCCACCATGTTGATGCAGGTGGCGTACACGAGCCCGGAGCCGAGCCCGCCGATGACGCCGAAGCCGCAGATCGCGGCGAAGACGTCGTCCAGATGCGATAAGGCGAGGAAGCCGATGAGGCAGAGCCCCGCCCCGGTCAGCATCGCCCGCCGGGC
Organism: Streptomyces botrytidirepellens; assembly: GCF_003721215.1. Lineage (NCBI taxonomy): Bacteria > Bacillati > Actinomycetota > Actinomycetes > Kitasatosporales > Streptomycetaceae > Streptomyces > Streptomyces botrytidirepellens. The sequence continues at coordinate 62,366 of NZ_RIBZ01000111.1, read as the reverse complement.
GGTGAGAATGCCCCTCTCCCGCAGCCAGCCCGCCGGAAAGGCGATCCCGGCCTGGAAGAAGACCCAGACGCTGAGGATCCAGAAGGTGTTGCTCTGGGTCCAGCCGTGGGCCTCCGAGAGCGTGTCCTCCGCGGATCCGTACGCGTACTCGGACACGCTGATGGCCATCATGGCGATCCACGGCAGATACACCATCAGCTTCCGGTTGAAGCCGAGGATGTCGCGGTCCGTCTCGCCGACGCGGTACACGCGCCCCTTCTTGTCCTGTACCTCCCGGAAAGCGGCTGTCCCTTCCGGTCGTTCTGCTGTGCTCATGTGCGTCCCCTTGGCTTCGAAGTAACCCGGCCGGCGCCCCCTGTCCCAGCTCTTCGTGCTCGCGGAACGGGTGTGGTGTTACGTGAGCAGTCCCGCCGACCGCGCCCAGCGGTATTTCGCGCCCAGCGCGGCCACCGGCTTTTCCGTGGTGTACGGATAGGCGACGACGCCGCGCTCGAAGAGGTACTGGCTCGCCTCCTCGACCTCGGTGTCGCCCGCGAGCGAGGCCACCACCGGTTTCGCGATGCCGCGCTCCCGGAATTCCGCCACCACCCGCGCGGTCAGTTCGGCGAAGACCATGGGCGGGGTGACGATGGTGTGCCAGTAGCCGAGGACGAGCGCGTGGATGCGCGGGTCCTCCAGGCCCAGCCGGATGGTCGCCTCGTACGTGGCGGGCGGCTCGCCACCCGTGATGTCCACCGGGTTCCCGGCCGCGCCGAACGGCGGGATGAAGCGGCGGAACGCCGCGTCCAGGTCCGGCGGGATCTCCATCAGCGACAGCCCGTTGTCCACGATGGCGTCCGACAGCAGCACCCCCGAGCCCCCGGCTCCGGTGATGACGACGACGTTGTCACCCTGCGGCACCGGCAGCACCGGCAGCGCCCGCGCGTACTCCAGCATCTCGTTCAGCCCCGGCGCCCTGATCACCCCGGCCTGCCGCAGGATGTCGTCGTACACCGCGTCGTCCCCGGCCAGCGCCCCGGTGTGCGACCCGGCGGCCCGCGCGCCCGCCGCCGTACGGCCCGCCTTCAGCACCACCACCGGCTTCCTCGGCACGGTCGCGCGCGCCGCCTCCACGAAGGCGCGGCCGTCCTTGAGGTCTTCCAGGTGCATCGCGATGCACTGGGTGTTCGGGTCCTCGCCGAACCAGGTGAGCAGATCGTCCTCGTCCACGTCCGACTTGTTGCCGAGCCCGACGATCGCCGAGACGCCGGTCTTCGTCGTCCGCGCGAAGCCCAGGATCGCCATCCCGATGCCACCGGACTGCGAGGTGAGCGCCACCGGCCCCTTGACGTCGTACGGGGTGCAGAACGTGGCGCACAGGTCCTGCCAGGTGGAGTAGTAGCCGTAGATGTTCGGCCCCAGCAGCCGGACGCCGTGCTCCTCGGCGATGGCCACGATCCGGTCCTGGAGCTCGTGTTCGCCGGTCTCGGCGAAGCCGGACGGGATCAGCACGGCGTTCGGGATGCCCTTGCGGCCGACCTCCTCCAGCGCGGCCGGTACGAACTTCGCGGGGATCGCGAAGACCGCCACGTCCACCTCGCCCGGCACGTCCGTCACCGACGCGTACGCCTTGCGGCCCAGGATGTCGTCGGCCCTCGGGTTGACCGGGTGGATCTCGCCGGGGAAGCCGCCGTCGATGAGGTTGCGCATCACCGAATTGCCGATCTTGCCCGGCTCGTTGGAGGCGCCGATCACCGTCACCGAACGCGGCCGCATCAGCCGCCGCATCGCGCCCAGGATCTCCTCGCGGGAGTAGCGGCGGCGGGCCGGTGGCGCGTCATCGCCGAGCAACAGCCGCACATCGGCGGCGAGCACCCCGCTCCCGGTCGCGAAGACCGGGTTGAGATCGACCTCGGCCACTTCGGGAAAGTCCGCGACCAGGTCCGACACCCGCACGATCAGATCGGCGAGCGCGTCCCGGTCCACCGGCTCCCCGCCCCGCACCCCGCGCAGCACCTCGGCGGCCCGGATCCCGTCCAGCATCGACAGCGCGTCGTCCCGGCTCGCCGGGGCCAGCCGGAAGGTGATGTCCTTCAGCACCTCCACCAGCACCCCGCCGAGCCCGAAGGCGACCACCTTCCCGAACGTCGGATCGGTGACCGCGCCGACGAGCACCTCCTGCCCGCCGCCGGGCACCATCTGCTGCACCTGCACGCCCTGGATGCGCGCCGTCGGGTCGTACGCGCGGGCGTTCGCGACGATCGCGGTGTACGCCCCGCGCACCTCGGCCGCCGAGCCCAGCCCGACCCGTACCCCGCCCGCGTCCGTCTTGTGCGAGATGTCCGGCGAGACGATCTTCAGCACCACCGGGAAGCCGATCCGGTCGGCGAGCGCCACCGCGGCATCCGCGGACTCGGCCAGCCCCTCGGCCGGGGTCGGTATGCCGTACGCGTCGGTGATCCGCTTGCCCTCGGGCGCGGTCAGCGCGGTGCGCCCCTCGGCGCGGGCGGCGTCCAGCACCGCGCGTACGGCGTCCGTGTCATACGTCCTGTCCTGCGTGCTCACCGTCAGATCACCCCGTTCGCCTTGAGCAGCCGCACGTCCTCATCGCCGATCCCCAGCTCGCCGTACACCTCCGCGTTGTGCTCCCCCAGCAGCGGGGACCGGTCGACCTCGACGGGGGAGTCGGAGAGCTTGAGCGGGGAGCCGACCGTGGTGAACGCCCCGCGCTCGGGGTGGTCGACGCGGACGACCATCTCGTTGGCCGCGAGCGAGGCGTCCTCGACGATCTCCTTGGTGGACAGGATCGGCCCGCACGGGATGTTGTGGGCGTTCAGCTGCTCCAGCACCTCCCACTTGGGCAGCGTGCTGGACCACTCCTCGATCAGCTGGAACATCTTCCCCAGCTTCGGCAGCCGCACCTCCGGCGTCGCCCACTCCGGGTCCTCGGCCAGCTCCGGCCGCCCGATGATCCGGGTGATCGGCTCCCAGCCGACCGGCTGCACGATCACATACACGTAGTCGTTGGGGCCGCCGGGCGCGCATGTGACCGCCCAGCCGGGCTGCCCGCCGCCGCTCGCGTTGCCGCTGCGCGGCACCTCGTCGCCGAAGCTGTCGTTCGGGTATTCGGTGAGCGGCCCGTGCGTCAGCCGCTGCTGGTCGCGCAGTTTGACCCGGCACAGATTGAGCACCGCGTGCTGCATGGCCACGTTGACCCGCTGGCCGCGCCCGGTGCGGGTGCGCTGGTAGAGCGCGGCCAGGATGCCCGCCACACAGTGCACCCCGGTGCCCGAATCGCCGATCTGGGCGCCGGTCGCCAGGGGCGGCCCGTCCTCGAAGCCGGTCGTGGACATCGAACCGCCCATGGCCTGCGCGACCACCTCGTACGCCTTGAACTTGGTGTACGGGCCCTCGCCGAACCCCTTGATCGAGGCGTACACGATCCGCGGGTTGATCTCCTGGATGCGCTCCCAGGTGAAGCCCATCCGGTCCACCGCGCCCGGCCCGAAGTTCTCCACCATCACGTCGCTGCGGCGGATCAGCTCGGTCAGGATCTCCTTGCCGCGCTCGGACTTGGTGTTGAGGGTGATGCTCCGCTTGTTGCAGTTGAGCATCGTGAAGTAGAGCGAGTCGACGTCCGGGATGTCGCGCAGCTGCTTGCGCGTGATGTCACCGGTCGGGGACTCCAGCTTGATGACGTCCGCGCCGAGCCAGGCGAGCAGCTGGGTGGCGGACGGACCGGACTGTACGTGCGTCATGTCGAGGACGCGGACGCCCTCCAGAGCCTTGGTCATGGTTGGCGGGCCCCTCTACTTGTACATGGTCTGGTTCATCGTTCCGGGGGCGTACGCGTCCGGGTCGACCCAGACGTTGATGAGCGACGGCTTGCCGGACTCGCGGGCGCGCCGCAGCGCGGGCGCGATGTCGGCCGGGTCCCGCACCTCCTCGCCGTAGCCGCCCAGCATGCGCGCGAACTGGTCGTACGGAACGTCGCCGAGGGTGTTGCCGATCCGCTCGCGGGCGTCGCCGTACTTGGCCTTCTGGCCGTAACGGATCTGGTTCATCGACGAGTTGTTGCCGACGATGCCGACGAACGGCAGATTGAAGCGGACCAGCGTCTCGAAGTCCCAGCCGGTCAGCGAGAACGCGCCGTCGCCGAAGAGCGCCACCACCTCCTTGTCGGGGCGGGCCTGCTTCGCCGCCATCACGAACGGCACCCCGACGCCGAGCGTCCCCAGCGGCCCCGGGTCCATCCAGTGGCCGGGCGTCCGGGGCTGCACGACCTGCCCGGAGAACGTGACGATGTCGCCGCCGTCGCCGATGTAGATCGAGTCCTCGGTCAGAAAGTCGTTGATCTCGCTGACCAGGCGGTACGGATGAATGGGGGAGGCGTCGGACCGCAACTGCGGCAGCCGCTTCTCGATCGCCTTCTGCTCGGCCGCGCGCAGCTCGTCCAGCCACTCCTTGCGCTTGCGGGCCCCACCGTTGAGACGGCCGGACGCCGCCTGGGTGACGGCTGACAGAATCTGATGACTGTCACCCACTATCCCGAGATCAATATCCCGATTCTTGCCGACCGTGCGGTAATCCAGGTCGATCTGCACCACCGTCGCATCGGGCGACAGCCGCTTCCCGTACCCCATCCGGAAGTCGAAGGGCGTCCCGACGATCACGATGAGGTCGGCGCCTGCGAACGCGTACCGGCGCGACAGCTGGAAGTGATGCGGATCCCCGGGCGGCAGCGTGCCCCGCCCCGCCCCGTTCATATACGCGGGCACATTGAGCGTCCGCACCAGCTCGGTCGCGGCATCGGTCGCCCGGCACGTCCACACCTGACTCCCCAGCAGAATCGCCGGCTTCTCCGCGTGCACCAGCAGGTCGGCCAGCTTCTCGACCGCCTCCGGATCGCCCGCGCCGCGCGTCGACGCCCGATACGCCCCCGCCTTCGGCACCCGCGCCTTCTCGACGGGAACCTTGGCGTCCAGCACATCGCGCGGAATCTCCAGGAACGACGGCCCCGGCGCCCCGTGGAAGCACTCCCGGAACGCCATCGACACCATGTCCGCGGCCCGCGCCGTGTCCGGCACGGTCGCCGCGAACTTCGTGATCGGCGCCATCATGTCGACGTGCGGAAGGTCCTGGAGGGACCCCATCTTGTGCTGCGTATGCGCCCCCTGCCCGCCGATCAGCAGCATGGGCGACTCGGCCCGGAAGGCATTGGCCACCCCGGTCACCGCGTCGGTGGTCCCCGGCCCGGCGGTGACCACCGCACACCCGGGCTTCCCGGTAATGCGTGCGTGGCCATCGGCGGCATGCGCGGCCACCTGCTCGTGGCGCACGTCGATGACGTCGATGCCCTCGTCGACGCAGCCGTCGTAGATGTCGATGATGTGGCCGCCGCAGAGGGTGTAGATGACGTCAACCCCCTCCGCTTTGAGCGCCTTGGCGACCAAGTGCCCGCCGGAGATGAGGTCCTGGCTGTCGTCGGGCATGGCGAATCGCGTCCCTTCGTAGGGGTCGGGTCTCGCGTGGATTGCATACAGTCGACGTTATGCTGTATGAAACCCGTTATCCCGCATCGGCCGATCGATGTCCAGGGGGTGTACGTCAATCGTTCGATCAAGTCGCCACGGGCCGGCGGCCCCGCGAGAACCGCGCCCTCGTCACCCTCCGTGACCCCGTGTGCTCACACCCCGCCCACCCTCCACGTCACCGCAGGTCGTCGCGGGGCTGGGCGGCACACATACGCTGGTGAAACGCACCCCAAAACCTTGGTATCGTTGTCCATGTCGCCGCGGGGAACCGCGGGGCACACCTTNGGTGAAACGCACCCCAAAACCTTGGTATCGTTGTCCATGTCGCCGCGGGGAACCGCGGGGCACACCTTGTCCGGGTGGCGGAATGGCAGACGCGCTAGCTTGAGGTGCTAGTGCCCTTTATCGGGCGTGGGGGTTCAAGTCCCCCCTCGGACACAACCTTCCCCCGCACTGCCCGTTTCCAGGGCAGGCGGAACCGGCACCCGCCTCCGTTTTAGCTGGACGCGGGTGTTTGTCGTTTCGGCTCTCTCCTGGGCGTCTCCTTCGCCAAGGGGTTCGGTGGTCGGGCTCCGGGGCAGCCGATCGTGATCCTTTCTGCTCGTGTGGTGTCTGCGGTCAGAGATCTGGCCGCCGGGTCATAGGTCAGCGAGATCGCCTCGCTGCGGAGGTACGCGACAGTATCGGCCGACGAGAGCGGCGGCGATGAAGTCGGCCTCACTGACCAGCGCCGGGTGCGCGGGCTGGGCCGAGATGATCCAGTCGGCAGGGGTGTTCCACCGCATCACGTCGCGGTGTCCGAGAGTGGTGTTGGCCGCATCGATCAGGTCGTGGTCGGTGCGCTGGCGGTTCCAGACCTGGTGGCCGGTGTAGCGGGGGTTGGCCAGGATTGCCCGCACCGTGGGCAGCACCCAACGCTGACCGTTCCGGTGCGGGTTGCGGCCGGGGTCGGCAGCGGACGGGCAAGGGATGCCGGCATCGTTCAGAGCACGGGCGATGCGCGCCATGCTGTGCCGGGCCAGGCGCTGAGTGAAGATCCAGGACACGATCGGCCCGCAGTACGGGTCGATGTCCAAGCGTTGGATGCGCAGGCCACGGCGAGCCAGTGCTCGGTTGGGGCGTGGACCGGCGTCCATCAGCCGGTAGTCATACGGTGGCCGGCCACCGAGGTAACGGCCCTGGTCGCGGATCTCCGCCCAGTCCTCCACGCTGATCACCACTCCTCCCGGCCTGACTCAACGAGCCAGACCCCTGGAGGGGTCAACTTTCAAGCGTCGCTACTGGTCCACTTTTTCAGCCGTCGCCGACACTGGAGCAGTCCTTTCTCGTCCTGGCTCGTGCCGCGACACCGCTGACCACGTCCGCGCGCCTGGTGTGTGACGAGCCGTCGGAGGAGCCGTGGCCGGTGGTTGCGGTGAAAGCAAGGATTGCGAGAGATCTCGACGCTGCTCGCGACCTTGCGAGGGGTATTGACGCGGCTCACTGGTCCCCTACCATCCAGGTTGCTCGACACTTCGGCCTTTGTTCGACATCACGAACAAGGCAGAGCTGCTCCACCCGCACAGCAGGGCATCTCCGGGTCACACCCATCGAAATGACGGAGACACAAGGAGCACACCCCTGATATGTCATGGCCTCATCAGACCTGCCGTCGTCGCGCGCCGGCGGCCGCCACCGGCCGCGTCCAGGGCCCCATCGACAGTCCGGACAGCCCTGACGGGGCCGACCGGAACCGCTTGCTCAAGAATCAAGAGGTCCTCATGCGTGGAGGAAGTTTCAGCCGCAAACGTCTGTCCGTGATGCTCGCCGCCGCGGTTGCGGCCCTGGTTTCGTTGGCGGCGACGCTCGTCGCCAACCCGGCTCAGGCGGCCACCAGTGCATGTCCTCTCCCGTCGACGTACCGGTGGACGTCGACGGGTGTGTTGGCGCAGCCGGCGAACGGGTGGGTCTCGCTGAAGGACTTCACCAACGTGGTGTACAACGGCAAGCACTTGGTCTACGCGTCGAACGTGTCGGGATCGTCTTACGGCTCGATGAGGTTCAGCCCCTTCACGAACTGGTCGGACATGGCATCGGCCGGCCAGACCGGGATGAGCCAGGCCGCGGTGGCGCCCACGCTGTTCTACTTCGCACCTAAGAACATCTGGGTGCTGGCGTACCAGTGGGGTGCGTGGCCCTTCATCTATCGCACGTCGAGCGACCCCACCAACCCCAACGGCTGGTCCTCACCGCAGCCACTGTTCACCGGTAGCATCTCCGGCTCCGGCACCGGCCCGATCGACCAGACCCTGATCGGTGACGGCCAGAACATGTACCTGTTCTTCGCCGGTGACAACGGCAAGATCTACCGAGCGAGCATGCCGATCGCGAACTTCCCGGGCAACTTCGGCTCGTCGTACACGACGGTCATGAGCGACTCGAGGAACAACCTGTTCGAGGGGGTGCAGGTCTACAAGCTTCAGGACCAGAACCAGTACCTCATGATCGTCGAGGCGATCGGTGCGAATGGGCGCTACTTCCGCTCGTTCACGGCCTCCAGCCTGAGCGGTTCGTGGACCCCGCAGGCCAGCAGCGAAGGGAACCCCTTCGCGGGCAAGGCCAACAGCGGTGCCACGTGGACCAACGACATCAGCCACGGTGACCTGGTCCGCAACAACCCCGACCAGACCATGACCATCGACCCCTGCAACTTGCAGTTCCTCTACCAGGGCAAGACCCCCTCCGCGGGCGGCCCCTACGATCAACTGCCCTGGCGGCCGGGCGTCCTTACCCTCCGGCGCTAACCTGCCTGATCCACGGTGAATCGCGATCAGGTGCGGTCTACCGGCGCGTAGACGAGCGGTTTACGGCGTGGGCGACTTCCACCTGCTGACCGGTACTCACCGCTTCGGAGAACCCCAGCCGCGCGCCGGCTGGGGTTCCTTGGTGACCGGCGTCTTCGCCGACGTGAGTGGCTTGGTGCGGGCGGCCTTGCAGCCAGTGGTGACCACCAGGCATACCGTCACGGCGGGTTGACCAGCGCAAAGGAAACATGGGATGGATCGGGTCCCGATTGAGGGAGACATGTCTATTGACAGTGTGAAGGGCCGGTGGAATCACTAGGGGACATGGGATGTCTGAGAGTTCTTTGTGGATCCTCTCGGGCGCGCTGTCCCCGAGGGGAGAGTCACCCCAGGAGCCCTGACGCCCACCACCGTGGCCGCGATCAGGAAGACCGGAGCGTTCGCTTACGGGCTGCATCGTGATGTACCGGGTCGCGGGCGGCACCAGCGGTGGCGGCGGTACCAACGTGACCGGTGAGCTGCGACCGGTGGGCGCGGACACGTGCCCGGACGTACCGGACTCGACCACCACCGCCGGTACCCAGGTGGAGATCTGGAGCCGCAACGGCCAGGCCGACCAGCGGCGGACGCTGAACTCCGACGGCACGGTCACCGGCGCCCGGTCCGGCCTGTGCCTGGAGCGCCGCCCCCGGAAGCCGGCCCCGTCCATCACACGCGCCGCAACCCAGCGGCGCCGAACCGCAGGAGGATCGGATGAGGACGAGAGCGAGACCCGGCCGTCTGGCACTGGTGGCCGGCATCGTGCTGGTGCTCGTGCTGCCGCTGCTGTCGACGGCCACGAGCCAGGCCGCCTCGGACAAGTCGCTGAGCGTGAACCTGGCATCGACCCGCGGGCCGTCGACCGGAGTGGGTGAGGGGTTCCTCTACGGCATCAGCGAGGACGGCAGTCGGCCGGCGGACCAGTTCCTCCAGCCGCTGGGGATCAACGCCTTCCGCGGCGGCGGATGGTTCTCCGGCGGCTGGATCAGGGACGGCTACCAGTACGGCTCGGCCACCCGGGCCGACGTCGACTCGATCGTCGCGCAGGCGAAACGGCTCACCCGGCCCCCCTATCACGCGCAGTACCAGGTGCTGGTGAGCGACATCTACGGCGCGAACGGCGGTCAGCCGTCGAGCACGAGGTATCCGTGCGACAACGGCGACTGCTCCAACTGGGTCCGCTTCATCGACTCCACGGTGGGAGCGCTGCGGGATTCGGGGCTCACGTTCTCCTACGACATCTGGAATGAGCCGGACATCTCCGCCTTCTGGACCCGAGGGGTGAACAGCGCCCAGTACTTCCAGATGTGGGACACCGCCTACCGCGAGATCCGGCGCATCGCCCCCGGGGCGCAGATCGTCGGGCCGTCATTCGCGTTCACCCCGGAGCGCAATCCGGGTGAATGGCGGACCTGGCTCGCGCATGTGAAGGCGGCCGGGACGGTGCCGGACATGATCGCCAACCACAACGAGGGCGATGTCGACGACCCGGTCACCGTCTCGCGGGCCCTGAACAGCGCCCTGACCGCGGCGGGCATCGGTCCGCTGCCGCTCTCCTCGAACGAGTACCAGCCGGCCGACCGGCAGACCGCCGGGGTGACCGCCTGGTACCTGGCGCGGTTCGCGCAGTCCGGGTACACCAACGCGATGCGCGGCAATTGGGTGTGCTGCGTCATCCCGAACCTGACCGGAGTCCTGACCCAGAGCGGGGGCAGCTGGCAGCCGACCGGCAACTGGTGGGCGCTTCGGGACTATGCCGATATGACCGGCACCCTCGTGGACACCTCCGGCCAGGTCGGCTCGACGGCGATCTCGGCCGCCGAGGACTCCTCCGCCAAGCGAGCGGTGGCGGTCATCGGCGACTCCAACGGGTACACCGGCGCCGCGTCCGTGACCTTCGACGGGCTGTCCTCCGTGCCCTGGCTGGCGAACGCCGGCGGCGTGCACGTCACGGTGCACCGCATCCCGGACCAGGCGCCGCTCAGTGCGCCGCAGACCGTATACGACCGGAATGTGAGCACCTCGAGCGGCTCGATCACCGTGCCGTTCACGTTCCAGGGGGCGCACGACGCGTTCGCCGTCTATCTGACAGCCGCCTCGTCGGGCGGCGACGGCTTCCCTGACGGCTACCACCAATTCGTGGTCGCCAGCGACAACCTGTGCATGGATGTGTACGGCAACTCCGGCAGCACGGGCGCCGCGATCGACCAGTGGACCTGCAACGGGCAGGGCAACCAGCAGTTCCGGTTCGTACCCGCCTCGGGCGGCTACGGCGAACTGCGGGCCCAGAACTCCGGCCTGGACGTGGCGGTGGCCGACAGTTCCACGGCGGCGGGCGTACCGGACATCGTCCAGCAGGCCCCCGGCGCCGCGGCCAACAGCCTCTGGCTGCCCGTGCGGCAGTCCGACGGCTCCTACGCGTTCCAGAACAAGAACAGCGGTCTGTGTCTGGACGTCTACGGCGCCGGCGACAACCCGGGGCAGCAACTGGACCAGTGGCCGTGCAAGAACACTTCCGGCACGAACCAGGACTTCATCCTTCGCTGACCGCGGCCACCACGGCACACCTCCGACCTGTGAAAGGAACCCACCGTGTCAGCATTCAGCCGGTTGTTCCGGCGCCTGCGTGCCTCGACGGTCGTGCTCGCGAGCCTCCTCCTGACCGCCGGCGGCATCGTGGGCACGGCCGCCACGCCGGCCCAGGCCGCCACTTCCATCACGATCAACGGCGCGTCCGGCGGCCGGACCTTCGACGGCGTCGGCGCGATCAGCGGCGGGGGCGGCAACAGCCGACTCCTGATCGACTATCCCGAGCCCCAGCGCGGCCAGATCCTCGACTACCTGTTCCGGCCCGGCTACGGAGCCTCCCTCCAGATCCTCAAAGCCGAGATCGGCGGTGACACCAACTCCACCTCGGGGGCCGAGCCGAGTCACCAGCACACCCGGTCCGACCTGAACTGCGACCGGGGCTACGAATGGTGGCTGATGGAGCAGGCCAAAGCGCGCAACCCGAACATCAAGCTGTACGGGCTCGCCTGGGGCGCGCCCGGCTGGATCGGTGGCGGGAACTTCTGGTCCACCGACACGATCAACTATCTGCTCTCGTGGCTGGGCTGCGCCAGGCAGCACGGGCTGGGCATCGACTACCTCGGCGGGTGGAACGAGCGAGGCTACAACGTCTCCTGGTACCAGCAGCTGCGTGGCGCGCTCAACAGCGGCGGCTACGGCAATGTCAAGATCGTCGCGGCGGACTCGGACTGGGCCGTGGCGGGCGACATCAACTCCAACCCGGCGTTCGCCTCCTCGGTGAGTGCCATCGGCACGCACTATCCCTGCGGCTACCGCTCGTCCCAATCCAACTGCTCGGTGCCGTCGGCTGCCACATCGTCCGGCAAGACGCTGTGGGCGAGCGAGAACGGCTCGGACGACTACAACGGGGGAGCGCAGGCCATGGCCCGCGGCATCAACCGCGGATACATCGACGGACGCATGACCGCGTACCTCAACTGGCCGGTGGTCGCCGCGCTCACCCCCAACCTGCCGTACCCCACCATGGGTCTGGCCCTGGCCTCGCAGCCGTGGTCCGGCTCCTACTCGATCGGCAAGAACACCTGGGTGATGGCACATACCAGCCAGTTCACCGCCCCGGGGTGGCGGTACCTGGACGCCTCCAGCGGCTACATCGGCGGCAACCGCAACAACGGGAGCTACGTCTCGCTCAAGTCCGCCAACAGCGACGACTACTCCACGGTCATCGAGACGATGGACGCGGGCAGCGCCCAGACGCTGAACTTCAACGTCACCGGGGGGCTGTCCGCCAAAACCGTCCACGTCTGGTCCACCGACGTCAGGTCCGGGAACTCGGCCGACCACTTCGTGCACGCCACGGACATCACCCCGTCCGGCGGCGGTTTCAGTCTGACCGTACAACCCGGCCACATGTACAGCCTGACCACCGCGACCGGACAGGGCAAGGGCACCGCTGTCGGCCCCGGCCGGGGCCGGCTGAGCCTGCCGTACAGCGACTCCTTCGACAGCTACGCCACCGGTACCGAGGCCAAGTACCTCATGGACTGGCAGGGCGCCTTCGAGGAGGTGGGCTGCGGCGGCGGTCGCAACGGCAAGTGCGTGCGCCAGATGAGCCCGCAGAAACCGATCACCTGGGACGCGCTGTCCGATCCGCACGCCTTGCTCGGTGACGTGGGCTGGAGCAACTACACCGTCTCGTCCGACGTGATGCTCGAACAGCCCGGATACGCCGAGCTGATCGGCCGTGCCAACGCACAGGACTACAACAGCACCGGCGGGCTCAACGCCTACCACCTGCGGGTGAGCGACACCGGCGCCTGGTCGGTCCTGAACTCCAACACGGCCGGCAACGTCTCCACCCTGGCCCGCGGCACGACCGCGGCGCTGGGCACCAACCGGTGGCACAGCCTGTCCCTCACCTTCTCCGGCACCACCATCACCGCCGTCATCGACGGTGCCACGGTCGGTTCCGTGAACGACCGCACCTGGGCCGGCGGGCAGATCGGCTACGCGACCAGCCAGGGCGAGACCGCGCAGTTCGACAACCTGTCCATCACCCCCGGCAGCGGTGGGAACGACGGCACGACCGGCGCGATCGTCGGGGCCGGTTCCGGCCGGTGCGTGGACGTGCCGAACCAGTCGCAGACGCCCGGAACCCAGGTGGAGCTGTGGGACTGCAACGGCGGAAGCAACCAGCAGTGGACGGACACCCCGGCCGGCGAGCTGCGGGTCTACGACAGAGACTGCCTGGACGCCTCGGGCCAGGGCACCAGCCCCGGCACCAAGGTGGACATCTGGGACTGCAACGGCGGAAGTAATCAACAGTGGACGATCCGTGCCGACGGCACGATCACCGGTGTCCAGTCCGGCCTGTGCCTGGACGCCACCGGTGCGGGAACGGCCAACGGCACCTTGCTCCAGCTATGGACCTGCAACGGCAGCAGCAACCAGAAGTGGACGCGCGACTGATCCGGTGACCGGCTGACGATCGCCGACTCCCGCACCGCCTACGTCAATTCGCTCGAGAGGCCCCCACATGTCCTCCTCTTCCCTGCCGCTCAGCCGACGCCGACTGCTGGCGGCGGCCGGTGCGGCCACGGCCTTCGGCCTGCTGCGGTTCGCCCCCGAGGCGGCCGCGACCGACGGCCCCGGAAGCTACACCCCGAGCTGGTCCTCCGTGGACCAGCACCCCCCGGCCCCGGCCTGGTTCCAGGACGCCAAGTTCGGCATCTACTACCACTGGGGCGTCTTCAGCGTTCCCGCGTTCGGGAACGAGTGGTATCCGCGCAACATGTACATCGGTGGCTCGGCCGAGAACCGGCACCACATCGCCACCTACGGTGACCCCTCGGCATGGCCGTACAACAACTTCATCGACGGTGCCCGCGACAAGACCGGCAAGTACGTGCAGTTCGCCCCCAAACCGGTCTCCCAGGGCGGCAACTGGGATCCGGACGCCTGGGCGCAGCTGTTCAAGGCCGCCGGCGCGAAGTTCGCCGGACCGGTCGCCGAGCACCACGACGGCTTCTCCATGTGGAACAGCCGCTCCAACCCGTGGAATTCGGTCCAGCACGGCCCCAGGCTCGACCTCGTGGGGCTGCACGCGCAGGCCGTCCGCGGGCAGGGGCTGAAGTTCATGGCCTCCCTGCACCACGCCTATCACTTCACCGGCTACTACGACCACGTGCCGTCCCAGTCGGATCCGGCGCTGCGCGTCCTCTTCGGCCAGCAGGGCTCGGCCGCGGAGAACCAGCTCTGGTACGACAAGCTGATCGAGATCGTCGACGGCTACCAGCCGGACCTGATCTGGCAGGACTTCGACCTGAGCAGAGTGCAGGAGTCCTACCGGCTCCAGTTCCTCGCGCACTACTACAACCGGGCCGTCTCCTGGGACAAGGACGTGGTCGCGACCTACAAGGACGGCTTCAACGACAAGGGCGAGGTGTACGACTTCGAGCGCGGCGGTCCGGCAGGGCTGCTCGCCCCCTACTGGCTGACCGACGACAGCGTCTCCTCCTCCAGCTGGTGCTACACGGTGGGCATCGGCTACTACTCGACGCAGGCACTGCTCCACTCGCTGATCGACCGGGTCAGCAAGGGCGGCAGCATGCTGCTGAACATCGCTCCGATGGCCGACGGCACCATCCCCTCCGGGCAGCGGTCCATCCTGCTCGCCATGGGCGACTGGCTCGGCCGCTTCGGAGAGGCGGTCTACGCCACCCGCGCCTGGGCCAGTTATGGCGAGGGCCCCACCAAGATGGGCGGAGGCTCGTTCAGCGGACCGGTGGCCGGCAAACCGCAGGACATCCGGTTCACCCGCAGCCGGGACAACAAGGTCCTCTACGCCACCGCGCTGGGCTGGCAGGGCGGCACCATGACCATCACGACGCTGAACTCGAACCGGATCAACCTCAGCAGCCTGACCGGCGCCAAACTGCTCGACAACACCGCCGGCTCCTCCATCAACCTGCCCGCTCCGACCCAGGATGCCTCCGGGCTGCACCTCACCATGCCCTCGTCCAACCCGCCGTTCAGTGCGCTGGCGTACACGGTCAAGCTCACGTTCTCCGGTGAGATCCCCGTCCTGGGCCCGCCGGGCGGCTCCACCACCTGGGTGAAGATCGCCAACGTGACCAGCGGACTGGTACTCGACAGCGGGGGCAACGTCGCATCCGGCTCCAACCTCAAGCAGTGGAACTACGACGGGAGTACCAATCTCCAGTGGCAGCTGATCGACCTCGGCAATGGCTACTACCGCATCATGAACCGCACCAACGGCATGGCCGCCGACAGTTGGGGCGATTCCGCCAACGGCGCTCCTGCCCGGCAGGAGGCATGGAACGGTGGCAACAACCAGCAGTGGTCACTCAACAGCCTCGGCGGCAACCGCTACCAGATCATCAATCGGGGCACCGGTACCGCCCTTGACGGCAGTGGCAGCACCACCGCCGGCTCGACCGCGGTGATGTGGACTCCGAACTCCAGCACCAACAACGAATGGACCATCACCGGCGTCTGAACCACCCCACAGGCGGTGATCTCGGTCTGGTTCACTCCGTCGGTCTTCGGCGTCGGGTCGAGTCATATGTCGTACGAGGCGTCGAAAACGGCGCCACTCCGCCCCGGCGTCTCGTCGCCGGCCGGATCCGGCCGGCCTGCGGTCTCGCCGTGGCCCAGGTGCTGACGCAGCCACTGCTCCGTCGTGCTCACATGCATCAGCGCCGCGGCCTCGGCCAGTGCGGAGTCCCTGCGCAGCAGGGCGGCGTAGATTGCCTCGTGCTCGGCGATGGTCCGGTCACCGGCATGGTCGTCGACCATGCCCCGCCAGACCCGGCCGCGCACGGTGCGGCTGGAGATGCCCTCCAGCAGCGTAGCCAGGGTCCTGTTCCCGGCGGCTGCGATCACCGCGTTGTGGAAGGCGGCGTCGTGCTCGTTGAGCAGCTCGACATCGTCGCGGACGGCCCTCATCGCGTCAAGGTGGTGCCTGACCCCGACGAGGTCGTCGTCGGAGATCCGGGTGGCGGCGAGCCCCGTGGCGATCGGCTCGAAGAGCCTGCGCACTTCGGTCAGTTCCAGCAGGGTGTCACCGTGGAGCAATTCCACCGCCGAGCCCAGCCCCTCGAGCAGCAGTGCGGGCTCCAGACTCGTCACATAGGTCCCGTCTCCCCGCCTGACATCCAGGACCCGCGCGACAACGAGCGCTCTGACCGCCTCACGCATCAGGTTCCTGGACAGACCGAGCTCCGTGGCCAGTTGCTGCTCGGGCGGCAGCTTGGCGCCCGGCGGCAGTTCGCCGGACTGGATCATCTCCCTGATGCGTGCGATTGCCTTGTCGGTCAATGACATGGGCGGACTCCACACCCCCTGCTCGCGCATGCCACGCTAACAGGACCTCCCATGTTCCAGAAGAGACGACGCCCGCGGCGCCAGATTGGGAGCGCTCCCAATTGTGAGGCCGCAAAGCGGCCTTGTCCTCGCCCTGTGAAGGGCGAGTTGTACGTCGACCCTTGACAGCTTCACCAGCCCGCAACACGATACCCCTCATACCCCAAGCACTCTCAGCGCTATTGGGAGCGCTCCCATGGGAGCGCTCCCAATATTCGCCGCCGCCCTTCGGTCCTGTCGTCCCCGCCGGGGGAGTCGCCGCCGGGGAGCCGCCGGTGCAAGGGGGCCTCGTGCCACCGCACTTCCTCAGCGCGTCGCTCGCCCGTGCCCGAGAGCGTGCGACGCATCCCTGTCAGGAAACCGAGGTACAGTCATGCGCCACAGACTCCGCGCCCTGGTGGCAGCGTTCTTCGCGCTGCCGCTGGCGCTCGCCATCGCGCCGTCCGCCCACGCGGCCGACCCGACCACCATGACCAACGGGTTCTACGCGGACCCCGACTCCAGCGCGAAAAGGTGGGTCGCCGCCAACCCCGGCGACGGCCGGGCGTCCGCGATCAACGTCTCCATCGCCAATACCCCGATGGCCCGCTGGTTCGGCTCCTGGAGCGGCACCATCGGCACCGCCACCGGCGCGTACGTGGGCGCCGCGGATAATGGGGACAAACTACCCATCCTCGTCGCCTACAACATATACAACCGCGACTACTGCGGCGGGCACTCCGCGGGCGGGGCCGCTTCGCCGTCCGCCTACGCGACCTGGATCGCCCAGTTCGCCGGCGGGATCGCCAACCGCCCGGCTGTCGTGATCCTCGAACCGGACTCCCTCGGGGACTACGGTTGCATGACCCAGGCTCAGATCGACGAACGCGAGGGCATGCTCACCGGCGCGCTCGCCCAGTTCAACCGTCAGGCCCCCAACACCTGGGTCTACCTCGACGCCGGCAACCCGGGCTGGGCGGACGCGGCGACCATGGCCCGGCGCCTCCACGAAGCCGGCCTCCGACAGGCCCACGGCTTCTCCCTCAACGTCTCCAACTACTTCACCACAGCCGAGAACACCGCCTACGGCAACCGCGTCAACAGGGAACTCAGCGCCCGCTACGGCTATACCAAGCCGTTCGTCGTGGACACCAGCCGCAACGGCAACGGCTCCAACGGCCAGTGGTGCAACCCGTCGGGCCGCCGCATCGGCACCCCCACCCAGCTGGGCGGAGGCGCCGAGATGCTCTTGTGGATCAAGACCCCGGGCGAGTCCGACGGCAACTGCGGCGTCGGATCCGGCTCCTCGGCCGGCCAGTTCCTCCCCGAGGCCGCCTACAAGATGATCTACGGCTACTGATGCTGTGTCCTCGGGCTCGGCCTAGCGGGCGGCGGGGGGCCGCTGGCCGGGCTCGATACCGGCCCGGTCCATGACCTGTCGTGCGGCCGTCGGCCAGTTGCCACCGCTCACCTGGACGTTTCCCCTCAGGACGTTGTTGTGGGGGGAGCCGGTCGCCACCTGGGTCGCGCCACTGTTGTACCAGTTCTCCGAGAAGGTGCTGTCGTTGGTGTTGTTGGTGGGACTGGCGTTGGTGAAGGCCCACACCCCGGAGTCCCGGATCACGTTGTGCGACAGCGTCACGTAGCGGGAGCCCTCGTCCAGATAGAGGCCGACGGTGTTGCGGTTGTCGTAGATGTAGTTGCCCTCGATGACGGTGCGGGGACTCGCCGACAGGTTGTACAGGCTGCCACCGTCATGAAAGACCTTCTTGGTGCCGTGGATGAGGTTGTAGCGCACGGAGTTGTCCGACAGCGTGGTCGGTGTGCTGTAGACCGGCTGGTAGTTGTACAGGCCCCGGTTCCTGTAGTCCGTGCTGCCACCGGGGTCGTTGGCTCCCCAGCCCCAGCCGACGTCGATGCCGTCGTAGGCGAGGTCGGACACCTCGTTGTGCTCGATGACCGCGTGGGTGACATAGGTGGTCAGGATGCCGGACATGTCCTTGTAGTCCTGGGCGACCCTGGTCACCAGATTGTTCTTGATCGTGATGTCCTTGTCGACCATCGCGGGGTTGGACGGGTGGTGGGCGTCGGGTTGCACACCGCCGGCCACGATGCCGGCGCCGGCATCGTCGGTGAAGGTATTGCGCTGGACGGTGATGTTCGACGCGCCCAGACCGACACCGGAGGCGTGGGCGTTGGCGTCGTTGCCTATGCCGAGAGCTACCTGGCCGAGATGGGTGAAGGTATTGCCGGTGAAGGTGATGCCGCGCGCGGCCGACACCTGTACGGCCGCCGGGATCTGGTGCCAGCTGTTGCGCGCCGCCTCGAACAGCGGGCAGCCGGACTGGCAGGACGTGAGGAAGTCGTTCGGCTGCTGGTGAGTGGCCGCGAGGAAGGTTCCGTTCTGCTGGTCGGCGTAGCCGGTCGAGGTGCCCGGCTGGAGCCAGGTGGAGTACTCGAAGCGGATGTTCTGGACGGTGATGTCGTGGGCCGGATCGTCGTAGGTGCCGCCGATCTGCATCAGCGAGGTGAGCTGCGGCAGCTCGACGTCGCTGTCGGCGGGATTCTTGCCGGCCGGTGCCTTGTAGTAGAGCTGGCCGGCGTCCGGGTCGAGGTACCACTGCCCGGCCGTTTTGAGGAAGGAGTAGGAGTTCTGGAGCATGAGGGTGCCGCCGGCGAAGGGCTTGGCGAGGGTGTCGTAACCCCAGTTGTTGTTGTTCCACGCCGGCTGCTGCATCGTGATGGCGGTGCCGTCGATCCTCTGGACGGGTGCGTAGCGGTCGGTGAAGGAGTTCTGGCTCTCCACCTCGATCCGGTTCTGCCGGGGCAGTGAGGCGAGGTACTTCAGGTTCGGGTTGACGATGGTCATCCCGGTCTTGGTGACCTGGACGTCGTTGCGCGAGATCGTGATCGAGGCGCGGGGCGCGCGGGCGCCGTCGACGTAGAGTTGGCGCGAATCCGTTCCCTTCGGCACCGGTGCGGCGTAGACGTTCGCCGCCGCGTCATGGACTTTCCAGCCGGTCACCCGCAGCGCGCCGGAGAGAACGGGCGTCTGCCCGGGGCGTCCCCGCCAGGTGACGGTGTGACCGTTGCGCCCTGAGTCGGCGGCGGTGAGCCGCAATGGTTCCGTCGGGCGGTAGGTGCCGCCCGTCAGCTCCACGACCACGTCGGACGTGCCGGACAGGGACCGGGCGAGTTGCCGCGCCTTGGCGAGGGTGGCAACGGGGCGGTCAGCCGTGCCGACGTTGCGGTCACTGCCTCCGGGGGATACGACGATCTTGGCGGCACCTGCGGCACCTGCGGCACCTGCGGCACCTGCGGCACCTGCGGCACCTGCGGCACCTGCGGCTCCGGCGTCCGCGTGGGCCGCGGACAGCATGGCCCCGGTGAAGGCCGTGAAGGCGGTGAGGGCCGCGGTGAGCGCGGCCAGTGCCCTTCCTGGTTGGCGGTACATGAGAATCCTCGGGGGTGAGAGGGCGGGGTGACAGTGAGCGGGCCGGGGAACGCCCGCGGGGGCCTCACCACGTGGACCTCCCGTCATGACGTCTCCTCGGTACCCGGGTCATCGAATGGTGTGCGGTAGGACGGCGGCCGGCTGTGCAGGTCGAGCCGGAGCGTCAGACGGATCCGGGTGGAACGCGGCAGCTCCACCCCCAGCCATGGCCCGCCGACACGGACCATGGCGGATGTGACGACCGGCTGACCGTGGCCGTAGTCGTAGAGACCGCCGATCCAGGTGGGGTTCTCGCACTTGGTGTGGCGCACGGAGCGGATGCTGTGTTCGGCGAACGCCCCCGCCTGCACGATCACCGATCGCGCGCCCTCGGGGTCGAGATTGACCAGGTCGACCACTGTGGCCTCCGGGTCGACACAGGAGACCAGGGCCGCCACCGAGGAGGGCAGACCGGGGCGCCGGGCAACGGCGTCGTAGTACCGCACGCGTGCCTGTTGCAGTCCGCCGTTGTAGATGACCTGCGGTCCGCCCCAGGTCAGCTGGACCAGGGCCTCGGTGACCACCGGGTTCGACTGCTGCCACAGGTGGATGTCGGCCTCGGGCACGTCCGTGCCGCGGTAGCGCTCCATCCGCGCCAGCCGGTGGCGTACCTGGGCCTGCGCGACAGCCAGGATCCGCTCCGGGTAGTCAGGGGCGTCCCCGGTGAGGAAGGCGAACCACGGCTCCTCGTGCCCGGCCTCCTCCTTGTTCCGGAAGGGGCGCACGGTACGCCAGTCGTATCCGCTGGCCGACCGGAGGCGTTCGAGGCGTTCCCGGTCCGCGGCCGAGGCGGAGTGGTGCCACAGGGCGATCGGGACCGCCATCAGCATCGGGTTGTAGTCGAACCAGCCTCGGTCGGCGTACCGGAACGGCACATGGAGCGTGGGCGTGGTCACGTCCTCGCGGAGTTGAACGGTCCACTTCGACCGGAGGCTGGAGTCCGCCTCCATGAAGGTCATGATCTTGCCGTGGGAGATGATCTCGTCCAGCGTCGGGCGGACCAGGTCCAGGCAGGAGTCGTCGCCTGTGGCGGCCGCTCCCGCCAAGGCCGCGACCATCGCGGCGTGCCCGACGCTGTACCACCCGTGCGGCCAGGACCAGCCGTAGTGCCCGCCGTACCAGCGGCCGTCCAGCAACCCGCCCACCGTGCCGTCCGGGGCGACGTTGTCGGGGAGGATCCCCCCGTGAACGGTCGCGCGGTCGCGCCAGGCGTCCACGTACTCGGCTATCCAGTCGCGATAGCGCGGATCACCGGTCAGCATCAGGGCGTTGAGGACGAGTCCCGAGGCGGCCAGGTTGACCGCGGTGTCTCCCGAGCCGATCCGCCGCCGCATCTCGTCGCCCAGTCGCGGGTCGCGGTCGAGCGGCGGGGCATCGGCGCCGTCCGGCAACGTCCACTCCAGAGGGAAGCCGTACGTTCGGGCCTCCTGGGGAAGCCAGGGGTAGGCGTCGCCGTCGAAGAGCCCCCGGCGGTCGGGGTCGCTGCCGTTGTGCGGCCGGCGGATGATGCGGTGTTCCGGGTCGTAGTTGCCGTGCCGCGGATCGACGTAGAGGTCCGCGAAGCGCCGTGCCCGATGTTTCCAACGGCCGGGGGCGGCCATGCACAGGAAGTAGAACAGCAGCAGGCTCTCACCCTGGTGGAACCAGTCGTAGCCTCGCTCGTACTCGTCTCTGAGCATGCCCAGTTCGGTCAGCTGCCGGGTGACTCCCTCCCAGTGCCGCTCGGACTGGGCCAGCAGGTCCTCGTGCCCGCCGAGGAGGTAGAGCTGTGGCCAGTTGAAGAAGGTCTCGTAGAAGTCGTCCGCGCCGTCGCGCGAACCGAGTCCGCCGGCGTACCGCAGTCGCCCGTCGGAGTCGGTGAAATCATCGGCGAACCGGCGCCAGGCGTGGTCGAGCAGGTCGAACAGAGCACGCTGCGCCGTCGCCCAGCCCGGCGGTTCCATCAGCGGTACCGAGGCCGTGATGACGGATCCCATCAGATCTCCATTCCGAGCGGGGCGGTACGGGAACGTGGCCGGGGTGGGGCGGGGCGCGGGGTGCGCGGTCGTACGGCGCGCGGGTGGTTCAGCTCTTGGTGGCGCCGGCGAGCATGCCGGCCACCAGGAAACGTTGCGAGAAGAGGAAGACGACCAACACGGGAGTGATCGCCAGCAGGGTGGCCAGCGCCAGTTCGGGCCGCTGGACGGCGAGCGAGCCGACGGTCGGGTTGAACTGGGGGACCTCGTTCAGCAGCGTCCCCAGGCCCACCTGTACCGGGAACTGGTGGCTCTCGGGCAGCATGACGTACGGGAGGTAGTAGTTGGTCCAGTTGGCGACGAAGCTGAAGAAGCCGACCAGGGCGACTACCGGGGCGGCCAGCGGAAGGGCGATCCGGCGGAACACGTCGAACTCTGAGCAGCCGTCGAGCCGCGCGGCGTCCAGCAGCTCCCGGGGCAGCGCGGTGCTGAAGTAGATGTAGGTCAGATAGACGCCGAACGGGTAGAACGCGTACGGCAGGACGATCGACCACATCGAGCCGATCAGGTGAAACGCGTTGATCTCCAGGAACAGCGGCACCACCAACGTGGCGTTCGGCATGAGCATCACGATGAGGGTGGCGATCAGCAGCGTGTGACGACCTCGGAACTCGGTCATGGCGAGCCCGTACCCGGCGGGGACCGCGACGCACAGGGTGATCAGCAGGGCGAGGAACGAGTACAGCGCCGAGTTGGTGGAGGACTACGCCGCGATTGCCAAGCATCGGGGTGAGAGCGAGAAGCTCCTGCACGGGATCATCCACCTGGCCGTGGCCGCGCTGTCCTTCCCGCGGCCCGACGACCTGACCAACGACGCCTACGTCGGCAGGGTCAGTGTCGACGCTGTGGACCGCGCGGTCCGCGACACCTGTGACCGGCTCAAGGAGAAGTCGGAGGCGGCAGAAGGCAGCACCGACAGGCCGACGGACACTCCTGAGCTGGAGAAGACCTGGAACGCCTATGTACGACGTCCGGAGGCATCGCTCACCAAGGACAAGCGCCTCGCCATGAACTCGACGAGGGCGATGATCTCCAAGGCGCTGCGCTTCCTCGAGGACCAGGGGTTCCTCGTTGCCGCCGGCAGTGAGGACGACGGCTGGTACCGCACTACCCCCCGCTACCAGTGGCAGGTCAGGGAACTCGCCGACACCGCGGCCTTTGAGGAACTGCTGAAGCTCGGCGTGGTGCCGATGTCCAGCCGAGGAGCTCTGCGGGTGAATAGCCCAGCTGATGCCGATGTCGGCACGGATGTGGAGACCGACATTGAGCAGGAGGACACGGATGTTTGAGCTCTCACGCGTCCTGCTGCGAGGCGTTGGGCCTCAGGGCGCTCGGTATGAGGATGTCCTGCTCGACTTCAGTGGGCACGGGCCGGTCGTCACCAACAGGCAGGGCGGTCTCTTCGGCATGGGCGAGGCCCCCAGGCGTCCATCTCCGGCCTCGCTCATCTTCCTGGAGAACGGAGGCGGTAAGTCGGTCCTGATCAAGCTGATCTTCTCCGTCGTTCTGCCCGGGCGACGCAACACGGTCGGCACCACCAGCACACGGGTGCTGGACAAGTTCGTCTTGGCGGACGATGTCGCGCACGTCGTCCTGGAATGGACACACGCCCGGACCGGCGGACGCCTCATCACCGCCAAGGTTGCCCAGTGGCGCGACGGCCGCCCCTCGACCGCCTCCAACTTGCGTGAGCTTTGGTACCACTTCACGCCGGGCCCCGGCCTGAGCCTGGACACCTTGCCGATTCAGGAGAACGGCCGATACCTCGGCATGGACGCGTACAACGAGCGGTTGCGCGCCGCGCAGGAGGCGGAGCCCGGGCTCGGATTGCGCATGTACCGAATCCAGAACGAGTGGACCGAACGTCTGGAACAACTTGGACTGGACCCTGAACGCTTTCGTTACCAGCGGGCCATGAACGCCGACGAGGGCGAGGCCGCGGACGCCTTCTCCACCGGTTCCGACCTGGCCTTCGTCAACTTCCTGTTGAACGCCGTTCTGCCCACGGCGCCGGCCAAGGGGCTGGCGGAGGTCATCGACGGATACGCCGAGAAACTCGCGGGCCGCGGAGCCATGGAGCTGGAGCGGGACTTCCTCAAGGAGGCCCTCGAAGTGCTTCGCCCCCTCGATGAGGCGAGGGCCGCACGCAAGGTTGCCGATGAGACGCAAGCCCGCGCGCGGAATGCGGTCGACCGATTCATACAGCAAATCCGCGACCGGGCAGCTCGCGAACAGCAAGAAGCGGCTCGCAGGGACGAGGCGGTGCACCAGTTCAAGGACGAAGTACGCCAGTCGGGCGTTCGGAGGGAGCGCGCCGCAGCGGTGGCGGGACGGCTCAGAATTCTGGTGGCCGACTTGCGGCTCGGCCAGGCCAATGATCGGCACCGTGCGGCGGAGGCCGGGTGGAAGACGGCGACCGACGTGCTGCGCGCCTGGCAGGCCGTACCAGCGGTCGCCAGGAATATGGAGGCGCTGGAGACCGCCAAGCGCCTCCGGCAGCAAGTGGCCGTCACCGAGGCCGCGGCGCGCCCGGCGCTCGAGGCCCGGGACACCGCGGCGCAGCGGATGGTCGGCGCACTCCGCATCATGGCGAAGCGCCTTCTGTCCGAGGCGACGCGGCATCGCACACTCGCCCAGGACCACGAGGTCGCAGCCGGACAGGCCCAGAAGGCGCACAACGAGGCCGTCGCCGAGGCAGCCGTCCATGACGCGAAGGCCGAAGCTCTGCGGGCGCGTGTGACCGAGGTCGCGGAGGAGATCCGCCAGGCGGAACGTGCCGGGCTCGTCCCCGACGGTCTGACCGTGAGGGACTCGCTGGCTCACGCGGCGTCGGCTGTTGCCTCCCTCGCTGCGGACATCGAGGGCCATGAGGCATCCGTGCAACGGCTGGAAGCCGAACACCAGCAGAGTGTTGAGCGCCGGGACGAAGCCCAGCATGCACTTGCCGCTGCCGAGCACCGTTTCGACCTCGCACACCGGGCATACGAAGCGGCCCGCACACGCATGATCCAGCTCGCTCGTGACCTTGCCGCGGCGGGCCTGTACTCGGGTCAGGAATCCGATCTCGACGCCGAATCCGCCGGGCTGGCACAACGCTTGGCCCGGGCATGTGAGCAGGTGGAGTCGGCCCGAGTCGACCTTCGGGTCACGGCGGCGGGGGATGCGCGGGCCCTCGCTGCGCTGGAGCTCACCGAATTGCTGCCCGCTTCCCCCGAGGCTGTCCGGGCCTGCGACATTCTCAACGAAGCCGGAATCAGCGCCTGTACCGGTTGGCAGTACCTGGCGTCCATCCCCGGCACGGAACGCCGTAAGGAAATCGCCGACCGCGTCCCGCAGTTGGCCACCGGAGTCCTGCTCAACCGATCCGACCAACTGCACGACGCTCACGAGGTGTTGAGGAACGCAGACACCTGGCCCACGGGGTTTGTGGGGATCGGCACTACCGGGTCCCTTTATGAGCAGTCGGGCGATTCCCTGCCGGGCGGTCTGTCGTTCGTCGTGCCCGCGCACCCGGCCCTGTACGACAACGTCGCCGCGCAGGCCGAACTCGGCTCCCTGACCGAGCGCCAAGCGGATTACCGCAACCGCATGACGGAACTTGAAGAGACTTTGCACCTCCATCGAACGTTTCTGGTGCGGATCGAGCAATGGCGTGCGGAATGCCCCGAGGGCCATCTGCTGTGGCTGAGCGAGGAGCGGGACACCCGTGAGGAGGAAGCCGTCGCGGCCCGCCGCCTGGCCGGGGAATGCGAGGAAGCACGGAGTCTCGCTGCCTCCGTACTCAAGCAGGAGCGCGACAAACTGCCACCGTTGCGTGATCGCCTGGTCGCAACGGAGGTGCAGGTACGTGAGCTGCGGGGGCTGCTCCGGCGTGAGGAACGTGTCGCTGACTGGGTCACGCAGATTGCCGTCCACACCGAAGCCGCGCGGGTGCGCCGGGACATGGCGGGGAAAGCAGCCGGGGAGGCCCAGACCTGCCGGGACCAGGCGGCCCAGGCCGTCCGGGAGGCAGACGCCGCGACCGCGACCGCGGAACGCATTGCCGAGGAGATGGCGCAGCTGCCCGAGTACGACGCCGAGGCCGGCCACGAGCCGTCCGACGTTCCGCTGGAGGTCCTCCGCCGGGCCCATCGCAAGGCGTCCGAGGAGTACGACAGGGTCGCTGTCGGAGCTGATCTCATGGCCGACCTGCGCCATGCCGAACTGGCAGAGGCCGACTCCGGCACAGCACTGCTCGACCACCGCGAGGAAGCCCGTTCGGCTGCACGCGAGTTGTTGGCCGGACCCGACGGGGCCGACGCCCCGGCCCGGGCGGCGGCTCTGGTCCGCGCGGAGAACGCGGTTGAGGAGAAGCGAAGCCACATGGAAGACCTCCGCGACGAGCTGCGGCGCTGCCGCGCGGAGCTGGACCGCCTTCCGGCCGTGTCAGACGACATCGATCTGGCGCCGTACGGGGAACCGTCCGGCATCGCCCACGGTGAAGAGCTGATCGTTCTGGCCGACCAGGCCCTCGTCGAGGCCGAAGGCGCTCAGAGCGAACTACAGCGACACCTTGAGGAGGCGACCACCGCCCAGGCCGAGGCTCGGCAGACGCGGCGCGACTTCACAACGCTCGTCGACTTGTTCGGTGAGCCGAAGACACTGGTCACTGACGTGCAACCGTTCGAGGGGAACGCCGCCAGTGCCCGCACTCACTTTGACGGGTTGCGTGCCGAGCACGATGCGGCGCGGGCAGCGGGCGATGCTGCCGAGGCAGCCGAACGCGAACTGGCCGACCGACTCGCCGGTCTCGCTGCCGACACCCGCTTCGCCGAGCTTCGCTCGCCGAGCCAGCAGATCATGGCCGCCACCGAGCGGGCTGTCCTCCCTCTCCGCGCGGGTGAATGGGCTGAGGATCTGCGCCCGCGGTTGCGCACCCTGGAGATAGACCTCGAGTCGATCGGCCGTCATCGCAAACAGATCGTGCAGCAACTCGGGCAGCAGGTCACGGATGCCCTGCGCACCTTGAAGCGCGCCGAGCGGCTCTCACGTCTCCCCGAGGGACTTGGCAGCTGGTCAGGGGCGGAGTTTCTACAGATCCGCTTCACCGAAATCGACGACGCCGCGCTCCAGGACCGGATGAGCCAGCTCGTCGACGAGATCGCCGAGGAACTTCCCGGCAAGGATGGACGCTGGGACGCGAGACAACTCGTTCTCAAGGGTGTCTCGGCGGCAGTCGGCCCGAAGGGGTTTCGCGTCACCGTGCTGAAACCGGACGCGGTGCTGGAGATCAGCAGAGTGCGGGTGGCGGAGATCAAGGAGGTTTTCTCCGGCGGTCAGGTTCTGACCGCCGCCATCGTGCTGTACTGCACGATGGCGGCACTGCGGGCCAACGACCGCGGTCGCATGGCCCATCAGCACGCTGGAGTGCTCTTCCTCGACAACCCGATCGGCCGGGCCTCCGCCCTCTACTTGCTCCGCCTTCAGCAGTCGGTCGCCAAAGCACTCGGTGTTCAGCTTGTTTACACGACTGGCCTCGGCGATCTGAATGCCCTCGACGCTTTCCCGCTCGTCATCAGGCTGCGGAACGACGCGGATCTGCGAGCACGACGCAAATACCTGCGGGTCGTAGAGGAGTTCGCGAAGGCACTGGACACCTCGCTGACTCGCTCCGACGACCGTCCGGCCGACCGGAGTGAGATCACCGCCACTCGATACTTCCACGACGAACGACGCTGGGAGACAGAGCGGTGAACCCGGTCTCGCACGATCCGAAGGACGAGCTGTACGCCGGACTCGTACGTCGTGCTGCGGCGAAGGGCTGGCGAGGCGGCCGTAAGAAGATCGTCAAGGAGGAGCTCTTTCAGGAGCTGTATGCGGTGCGGCGCTCGTCACCAGAGAGCGAGCTCGACGAGACCGTCCTCAGTCGCTGTCTGGATGCTCTCGCGGCCGAGGGACGCCTGACACTCATCGGGGTTCACCCGCCGCTCAACGGCCGTGTTCCCAGCGGCATCTTCCTCCCCGAATCGGCTGCCCCGGTACGCCCTGCGCCGCGGAGTGTCGGCGTCGTCCACCACGAGTTGTTCCGCCTGCTCGACGGCCAGCGTCAGGTGACGGAGAGCCAGCACGCGGGGTACGGCGCGATCAGTGACTGGCTGCACACCGTGCTGGAGGCTGACAGGAGCCTCATGGACGTTCCATTGCGGGAGAGATCTTTGGAGATCTTCGGGAAGCGCACGTACTGGGACATCTTCCCGGAAGCGGAGAAGGTTCTCGACGGTAAGGGCTTCGGTGGTCCGCTGTTCAACCGGGCCGAACGGCTTCACGAGCTCATCCGAGCCTTCCCCACCGATCCACCCAATTTGAACGCCCACTTCTCCGATCTCACCCTTGAGAAACGCTCCACATCGTGGGAGAAGGGGGATGTCCTGCTCGTCGTGGAGAACTCGGCAACGTACTGGTCGCTGGTCGAACAGTTGAGGAAGACCGAGCACCGCATCGGCTGCGTTGCCTGGGGGGTCGGCTGGTCCTTCTCCGCCGCCGTGCGCACCCTCGTGCAAGCCCATACCGACACCGGCCATGAACGGCGGCGGCGCATCAGAGAAGTCCGATACTTTGGCGATCTCGACAAGAGCGGACTCGCCATTCCGGCGACCGCCGCCCGGCGCGCGGCGGAACAAGGGCTTGTGGTGCGTCCCACGACCGGTCTCTACAAGGCATTGGTGCGGTTGGGAACCGCGATGCCGGCCAAGAAGAAGGAACGGACCGGCTCCCTCAGCGCCCGGGAACTGGTCGACTGGCTCGACGACCCGTCCTTCGCGCACGTGGCCGGTCTCTTGGAGCGCGGTGAGCGGCTGGCGCAGGAATGGGTAGGCCGAGGGTACTTGGCTGGTAGCACGGAATGGCTGCGAGACGTGCAATGACGTTGCTGTTCCTGGCGTTCGACCCGCCACGACGCAGGTACGGCAGACGCATCAGGCGATCAGCTGCGCGCAGGACTCCAGGCCGCGGTATCCACCGGGCTGTCTCCGCGTTCCCGCAGCAGTCGGCGAAATCGCCGCTGGGCTTCCTCTCGCCCGTGAACCAGCATGATCTCCTGGGGCTGTACCTCATCGATGACCCGGAGGAGTCCGCGCCGGTCGGCGTGGGCGCCGAGCTGGAACTGACGCACCGCGGCTCGCACCTCGACCGGGCCGTCCGGGAGATCCAGGGTGCCGCTGCCGTCGGCCAGTTCGAGCAGGCGGCGTCCTGGGGCGTCCTCGTCCTGGTAGCCGCAGATGAAGAGGGCGTTGGCCGGATCCGGCAGAATGTCCCGCGCCCAGATGACGGCAGGACCGCCGCGCAGCGTGCCGGCGGTCGAGACGACCACTCCCTGACGGAAGGTGAGCTGCTCGGCCCGGCGGTCTTTCACTCGTCGGACCCGGTCGGACAGCACTGCCCGTTCCGCCGCGGTCGTCTCGGCGTGGCGGCCGTAGGTCTCGGCGACATTCCCGGCCAGCCCGTCGATGAGGACCGGAAGGTCCGGCAGCCGCGAACTGAGGGTCAGTGCGATCTCCTGGGCCCGCCCGAGGGCCGTGGCCGGGATGAGTACCCGTCCACCGTTCTCGCAGACCTCCCGGACCGAGCGCACCAGATCCTCGACCATCGCCTCGCGTGACATGTGGAGGGCGTCGCAGCACGTCGACTCCATGACCAGCAGGTTGGTCTCCTCGGTGGTGACCGGAAGACTCAGCGGTTCGGCTCCCAACTGGCGTTCGACCGACACGTCACCGCTGACCACGATGCGTCGTCCGGCACCGCGGACCACCACCCCGGCGGAGCCGAGGATGTGCCCGGCGGGGAAGAGCTCGATGTCCAGGTCGCCGATCGGGACGCGGAACCCGAAAGGCAGATCTTCGATGGCACGGCTCGCGGCATTGACCTCCGCCCGCCCATACGGCGCATCGGCGCTTCGCTCTCCCCACCTCCGGCGTTCATCGGCCCGACGGCGCATCAGCTGGGCGGTGTCCTGCCACATGAGGGGGAGGAGTTCGGCCGTCGCCGACGAACACAGCACGCGTGCTCCCGGCCAGCGCCGGACGACCGCGGGTACCCAGCCGCCGTGGTCGTTGTGGGCGTGGGTGACGACGACGGCGGTGACCGGTGGCCCGGAAGCCAGTTCCGTGTCGAGCAGGCGGGGCGCCACATGGTCGGTACGGTCGTCGTTCCGGATGCCCGCGTCGACGAGTACGCGCGTGTCGCCGAGTTCCACCAGGAGGCACGAACCGCCGATCTCGGTTCCTCCCCCGAGGGGCACCACCCGTGGGCCGGTAACGACGGAGGTTTCCACCGGACCTGCCGGGACCGCCCTGGGCAGATCGGGGACAAGCAGTGCGTCGAGGGTCTTGAGCAGGCCTTCCCGGTCACCCCCGGCGCTCTCGATCAGTTCCAGCAGCGGGCGCACCGAGGGATGGGCCCGCAGGATGTCGGTCCCGGGCGCAGCCGATTCCCTCGGGTCGGAGGAGCGGGCAGCGGCCGCGGATCGCAGGGCACGGTGCACCGTGCGCAGGGCACGCACGGGGTCGTTCGCGCGGGCGGACAGGATGTCACGCTCCATCGCGACGGTGGCGGCGGTCTCCTCCGCCTCCCGGGACCTCTCGCCGCTCTCTTCCAGCCGCGTGCGCAGCGCGTTGACCTCGTCCTGGGCCCGTTCGGCCCGGCCGCGGTACAGCCGTGCTCGTTCCTTGGCTTCGGCCAGTTGTCCCTTGAGACGCTGGACCTGCCGCTCCTCGGTGTTCGGTCGACGTGCCCCGGGCACGGCAGAAGACGAGGAGGGGACGGCACGATCGCCGTCCAACGCTCCGACGGTCCGCCGCAAGGCTGACGAGCCGTCCCAGAGGCGGCGGAGCATCCCCTCCTGCTCGGCGGCGTACCGTTCCGGCGAGGTGGCAGCCGCGACGCCCGCCATGGCCGGGCGAGACAGCACGATCTCGGCGGCCCGCAGCAACTGCGCAGGGGTGGGAGTCGTGGACGGTTCCATGGCGGTCACTGCGGCTGCGCCGTACTGGAGCAGGCCTGTTCCAGTCTGGTCAGCAGGGGCTCGGTCATCAGCAGACCGGAAGCGTCCTCCACGAGCGCGCCGAGGAGGCGAAGTACTTCGACCACGTCGCGCAGGGAACCGTAGCCGTCACTCCGCAGGACGTCGGGGTCCAGGTCCGGGTCCTCGGACATCGGGAGCAACTCGCAGAAGAGCTCGGGGTCCTGCCCCTCCTTCTCTCCCAGCGCGACCAGCTGGCGCCAGGCGGCGCTCAGCGAGCGGTTGGCGCGGAGTCCGCAGCGCGCGAGCATCGCTTCCGGGGCCTGCGCCAGCGCGGCTTCCATGCGGGCATAGGCGTCGTCGCGGTCCTTGGCCTCGCGGGAGACGTAGGACTCGATGACCTGGTGGACCAGGTAGGGCCACGCTCCGGTGCGTCGTAGGAGATCGGCCTGGATCCGGGGCTCCTGGAACGGCAGCTCCGCGTCCCACATCCACAGCCGGATGCCGGCCGGGTCGAAGCGGTGCACCGAGACGATCTCCGTGTGGTCCCCCGGTTCACCGGCCCACAGGAAGCTCTGCTGCGGGCCGGTCACCAGGACCACGGCCCGGGTGTCGTCCTCCCGCGTCCCCGCGGGTACGCCGACACGCTCCCTGGCGAGCGACACCATCTCCCGGGCCTGCTCGGGAGCCGCGTCGAGGAGGTTGACCACCATGACCCGGTGGCCCACCCCGGCCGGTTTGAGCAGCGCCTTGGACAGTTCCGCCGTGGAGCAGTCGACCCGCTGCACCTGCCGGACCGCGGCGCCGTCCTTGTGGGCCTCTTCCAGGGCTCGAGGCACCCGGCTGACCTGGACGGCTTCGGAACCGGTGACGATGAAGCAGCCGTTGGCGGGCCGGAAGAGCCGACCGATCTGCCCGGTCGTCAGCGGCGACCGCTCCGACGGACGGCCGCCGTACGGCGCCCGGTAGGACGTGCCCTCGAAGCGGCGCGGAAGCTGTAGGTGCTCCGACGCCTGATCGAGTTCCTCCTCGATCTGCTCCCGGGTGCCCAGCAGTCTGAGCAGATTGGGGGTGCGCAGCCGGAACCGATTGCCGTCGGTGCCGAGCACACCGAGTTCGACGCACTCACCGAGCAGACCGGCGAACTCCTCTCCGCTGCACTCGCTGAAACCCTCCGGCCATCTGCCGCGACACGTCTCCATCAGCTCTCGGCCGGTCGCGGATGCCGCAGCGCCGTCGTTGAGCGCCATGCGAGCGATGCAGTAGGCGATGACCCGGTAGCGGTTGTCCAGGTTGAGCGTCCACAGGAACCGCTCGCGGAAGTCCGCCATGAGCTTGCGGTCCTCCCAGACCGCGTCTATGTCGGCCCGGGTGATGACGGACGGCGGCGCGTCCGGTGCGACGGTGGCCGAACGCATCCGCTCCAGCAAGGCGGTGGCGAACAGCTGGACGAGCGCCGGGGCGTTGTTGGCCAGGGCGAGGACACGGGCCGGAACGGAGCTGTCCGGGAAGGTGTATCCGAGAGCCCCCAGCGGCCGGGTGAGCAGCCGATAGGCGTCGCGAGGCTTCAGGGGGCCGATGGACAGCGGCGCTCCGAAGTGCGCGAGCGGCTGATTGGGCAGCTTCTCGAAACGCACCGTGCTGTGCAGACCGGCGAACACCACCTTCGCGCGGCGCCCTGTGTCCTCCATGATCTTGCGGATGATGTGCACATTGGCGAAGGACCGCTCTTCCGCGTCGAAGCGTAGGAAGTCGTCCGCCTCGTCCAGCAGGATGAGCAGCTGACGGGAGTCACCCGCGTCCACCCAGGCGAGGATGCCCCGATGCACGGCCTCACCGACATCCTTCATCGGTGGCTGGCCGCTCAGTACTCCGGCGTCGGCCAGCTTGGGCCACAGCACGTTCCACAGGTGATCGGAGGAGCCCGGCTGCTTGCCGACGGAGTAGATGCTCTCCAGGATGACCAGCCGGTTCGGGGCGGTGGCCCGGACCCGGCGCCGTGCCGCACGCAGCAGCGCCGACTTGCCCAGCTGCCGTCCGCCGTAGACGAAGCAGGATCCGTGCCGGTCGAGCACCTCGTCGAGTTCCTTGTCCCGGCCGAAGAACATTTCCTCCGGCACGTCCCCGGCCGCCTTCGGGGTGTACGGGTCGGCAGACGTGAACGGCGCGAGGATCCCGGTGAGCAGACCGATGTCCGGCACCTGGCGCAGCAGGAGGTGGAGCAGCGCGGCGATGTCCAGGACCGCGACGACGCTGCGTCGGCGGCGGGCGGTCTGGGCCAACTCCCGCCACTGCTGCGGCTGGAGAACTCCGAGGTACAGCACGATGACCGTTTCCTCGGCGGGGCAGTACCTGGTGTAGTCGAGCAGTTGGCTGGGTTCGGAGGCGTTCCACACCAGCAGCACGCGCAGCGTCCGGCCGGTGGGGCTCACGAGGCTGCCGAACTGCGGCAGCACCGGCTCGCCCTGGAGCCGCAGATCGGACAGCCGGATCCACAGTCGGCCGGCGCCGTTCTCCGCGTCCTGGATGGGCCGCACGGTGCCGGACTCGACGCCCAGGGCGTTGAACACCTGCCGGATGTTGTCGAGATGGGTGATGTCGGCGCGGGTGCCGAAGCGATGTCCCTGCGTGAGGTTCCTCAGCTGGCCGAGGGCCTTGCGGGTAATGGCCAGCCGGTCCGTGCTGAGACGGCCCCGGTCCCCCAGCACCGCCATGACACCGGCGAGTTGATCGGGGACCTTGCTGTGGGCGGACTCCAGGGTCTTGCGCACCTGGATGATGAGGTCGGTCACTCCGGCGGCCTGGGAACCGGCGGGACCCAGATACCGGCTGACCGCGTCCGGCACGGCCGGAAAGAAGCTCTCGATGCCGATGGGGTCGTCATCGTCGGGAGGCAGTTCCTTCCCGGCTTCCGCCTGGGCGAGGAACTCGTCGGCCGTGGTCAGGTCGTCGGCCGCGATGCGCGCGCTGATGCGGTCCGCGACCTCGGCGACGTGAGGGTTGGCCGTCGCCTTGTCGAGTCGTTCGCGGAGATCTCGGCGCGCCCGCTCGCAGTGGGTCTCGAGATCGGCGGCGAGCGCTGCGGCCTCCTCGGGGATCCGGTTGAAGTCGTAGCGATCGGGGTCGTCCAGGTCGCGGTAGCGCGCCGTCAGCACCGACCAATCGTTGGACTGGAGCAGGCCGTTGCGCAACCCCGAGTCGATGCGGTCGGACAGCGCGCGGAGTTGCCCGCGCAACTTCTCGCGCCGGGTCTTGATGTGGTGCTCGCGGCGGGCCCGCAGTTCCTGGGCCAGACGGGGATCGTCGACCCGTACGACACGGATGATCTCTCCGGTGCCCACGTGGTCGCCGTACTGCGCGCGCGCTTCGAAGGCCATGGCGTAGTCGGGGCGTGTCTGCGCGAGCTCGGCGAGCGCGGGCAGGAACGTGGCGTCGACGGGAACCAGCGGCTGCAACGACCGCCGGCCGACCGGGAGGTTGCTCAGCAGGAGAAGGTCACCGCGGAGCACGACATCGACGACGTCGCTGGCGACCGGTTGTGGCTGACCATCCAACAGATTGAACGCACTCTGGAGGACGAGCTGCGCGGCCTCGGCGGCGGCCGCCTCCAGGGGATCACCACCGACCGAACCGGTCCGCAGAAGATCCTCCCGCACCGGCTCGCGGAACCGTTGGACGTTGCCGCGCAGCTCGTTGATCCGCCGGACCAGCCACGCGTTGCTGTCCTGGTAGCCCTCCTTCAGGTGCAGGCGTCCGGTCAGGTCGGCCCAGGTGGCCGCCACCGTGACGGCTTCGCCGATCAGGGAGCGGAGTTTTTCCCGGGCGCCGTAGTCCACCCGCTTGCGTCCCTTGGCGACGTGCCGGGTGGCCTGGTCGATCTCCCGTTCCACCGCATCGGTGGAACGCAGCCGGGCGACTTCTTGACGGACCTCGGCCAGCTCGGCGGGGTCGTCCCGCGCGACGCGGGCGCAGAGGGTACCGACGACTCCACCGGCGCCGACGAGGTGGTGCCAGACTTCGGTGGCGAGCTGGTAGCGGATCTTGCGCTGTGGCCCGGAGTGGAAGATCTCCTCCGCCTGCTGCGCCGCCGTCCGCCGCTGCTCCTCGGCCTCGGCCTCATCCCGGACGGTCCCGAGTATCTCGGGCACGATGAAGGTGCCCTGCTGCACGGCCTCGGCCAGCACCTCGGAGAGCGCGATGACAGACCGGCTTCCCCGTGCCGCGTACGGGGACAGGTCGCGGATCAAAGCGGTGATCTGGGCATTCGGCGCGATGAGACCCACCCGGATGGCGACCGCCCAGGTCAGGATGGCCCCGGCCCGGTCGTCGGCGAAGTGGTCCGTGGTCAGCCCGTCCAGCAGCACCTGGCAGCGGTGGGCAATGTCACCGGTCGCGCTGTTGAGGTGGCTTGCGAGGGCCGCGGCCTCCCGGACCTGCACCGCGGCGCTTGTGTCACCCGATGCCCGGCGGATCCAGGCGGCCAATGCGAAGCGCCCGGCGCGGAGAGCGGCGGCTTCCGGACCGGCCGCATCGCTGCCGTCCTGTGCCTTGGCAACGACCGGATCCGCAGGGGTGGGGCGCCCGGCGTTCGCCCGGTCCGAGGCACCGGTGGTCTCTTCGGACGAATCGGAGGTCCGGGGCGCCACCCCGCCCTCGGCGGTCCGGGATTCAGGCGTGCTGACGCCGCTCCGCTCGGCAGGGGGCTTCTGCGCATCGTCGTGCGCGCTGGGCTCGTCGGCGAGCGTCACGGTGTCCGGCGAGCCGCTCGGTGCCGGGTCCTGATGCGGTGCCTTCGGCTGTCCGTTTCCGGACCGGGCTTCGCCCGATTCCTCGTCGGGTGCTGTTTGTGCGGCAGGGTCTTCGCCCGCCGGTGGGACGTCATCTACAGAGGCAGTGTCCGCCTGCGCCGGTGTCGTCGTCGGGTCGGCGAGCAGGATTGCGGCGATGTCCTGGTCGAGCAGGTCGATGTCGTCGGGGGCCGCTTCCGTTTCCCCGCTCTCGATGTCGCCGACGTCGTGGACGTCGGCCTCCGGCGCGTTGGGGTCCTGATCGGCGGATCCGGGAGTGTCTGCGAGGTCGGCCGACGAGGCGCTCGGCGCGTGGGCCGGCCGGATATCGTCCGGACCGGAGGGGCCCGCGGAATCGGACTCGACCGGCTGCGCGGAGCGGACGGCCGGGAGGTTCAGCTGGCGCATGGCCGCGACTGCCAGGAGCGGTATCCAGGTCCCCGGCAGACGTTCGGACAGCAACGGCATCAGCCGCTGGGTCTCGGCTTGGCCGCCGTCATCGTCCGCCGCGGACTGGCGGATGAAGTTGGACAGGGCTACGAGGTCGGCCGCGTCCGGCTGTTCCGTAGAGGCGGTCTCCTCGACCAGCTCGCGGGCCCGCTGGCGCACGTGCTCCAGCTTGGACTCGCACCAGGAGGGACCGGTGAGACCGGTCAGCGCGATGAGCTCGGCCCGTGTCTCACTGAGCCGTTCGGCGCTTTCCCATGTGTCATGAAAGGCGGCCAGGTTCCACTCCTCCGGCGGGAGGTCCGTGCGCAACTCGCTCGCAGCGGTGCGGAAGAGCCGGGCGGCCTCGTCGACCATCGCCAAGTCGGTCGGCAGTGGGTATCGGTTCTCGTGCAGAGCGGTCGCGGCCCGCTCCGCAGCGAGGGCCGCGGGACCGACTAACGCGGCCAGGCGTTCGAGAAGACGGCCGGTGGTCTCCGGGGCCTGAGGCTCGGACGCCGGGGAATCCGCTGGCGTCGGTTCGCCGAGTTCGTCACCCATAGGGTCAGTGCCCGTTTGGCCATTGCGCGGGGAGTGGTTTCCCAGAGGTACGACGAGGGAGTCCAACGCACTCCACCCGATCGGCTCCGCCGGCAGCTCGGGAAAAGACACGATCATTTCCTTCCACGCCGCGTTCAGCGCGTCGGCGACGGAAGCCGGAAACGCGGCGTGGTCTCCGCAGAGCAGCCCCAGGGCCAAGGCGCCGTAGGGGCAGTTCGGTTGTCCGGCCGCCATGGCCAGATCCCGCCAGATACACGATTTCGCGAATTCCCGCACGCTGCGCATCGTCTGTGGCCCCCTCTCCGCGCCGCGGAGCAGCGCAAGAGCCGCGTCTCCTCCTGCCAGAAGAGCGGCGACGGCAGGCAGGGACGAAAGAGCGGGATCGCTGAGCAGCAACCTCAGGGCCCGGATGCCCGGATAGCTCGCCGCCGCCAACCCGGCAGGGGGCGTACCGGACGGACTGGCCGAGGACTGCGGGAAGGCTTCGACGGGGTGGCAATGGGCCACATCGGTGGGGACGCTCGCCACGACCGTCGCGGAGTTCTGCATCTCCGACACGGCTTCGAGATGGCGGGCTTGTTCGGGGGTAATCCGGCGGGCGAGCTCATCGCCGACTTTCCTCAGGTCGTGGCGGCGCAGCAGGTCGCGCGGCACGGGGAAGTCCGCGAGGCCGGCGTCTTCAGCCCCGCTGGGCTTGCGGTGGGCGCGCTCCCGGCGCCAGGGATTCCTTGCATGCGTCATTGGCCCCCCAGCCACACCCGCCGTCGATGACCGGACGGCGATTCTGACGCCAGTTATATACCGGAAGCGGTCCCTTCCAGGACCACAATTGCGAAGAAGGTCTCCTGGTGCTTTGGTAGGGCAGTGGTCGGCCTCCGGGAGGGAGCCTCGCGGTCCCGCTGTGAATCGCGCTGGTTCACCGTCGTTGGCGAGACGCGCCCAGCTGGGAACCGCAGCATGATCTATCGCCGCGGCTTCGGGACTTCTCCGCGTCGCGTCGAAGACCGAGAAGGCGCGGGCATGCGCTGCTCCCAGAGCAGATAGAAGAACGCCTCGAACTTCGCCTCCATCCCGCCGATCGGCCCTATCACCGGAGACGGCAGCCGCTGGAACGCGATGTTCCAGAACCAGGTGGCGCACCAGGAGCCCAGCACCGCCGCCGACATGAGCCCGAAGACCGTGTACCGACTCAGTGACCGCCGTCGTGCGGGGCGTCACCGGCGCTGCACGTACAGGCGATTGCCCTTCGGGCCGGTCCATTCCAGTCGTACGACACCCGGCACGGCCGCGTCGGCTACGCGTGAGGGGGCGGACCAGTAGCCGGCGGCCGGGTTGCGGAAGAAGGTGGCCCACAGGTCGCCGCGGTGGTCGGTGAAGACGTTGTTGTGGCCCGCGCCGACGCCCGCGGTCCAGCGCGGGGAGTACGGTCCCTCGAAGCGGTCCGAGACGGCGACGATCGCGTCGTACTGGTACTGCGTACGGCCGGGGCCGGGCGGGTCGTAGGCGTTGCGGGTGGTGCCGTCGGCGTTGACCGAGGTGCGGTTCCACGCGGCGTGGAGGAGGTAGTACGTGCCCCGGTGCTTGAACACGTACGCGCCTTCGAGATACGGCTCGGGGGAGTACGGCGTCTGCCGGAACCGCGGGAGGTTCGTCGTCGGGACGATGTCCTCCATGTCGTCCCGGAACTTCGCGTACAGGTCGTTGTGCAGCACCAGCCACGCGTCGTCGCCCTCGGCGTAGAGGCTGCCGTCGATGTGGTGGTAGGCGCCGGGCTCGATGAAGTCCGGCCCGCCGGGGGCCAGGTCGCCGAAGGGCTTGTCGAGATTGCCCTCGACCAGCCGGTACGGCCCCTCGACCCCACCCTCGCTCACCAGCAGGAACGAGCCCACCTTCCGGGAGTGGTCGCCCATGCACGCGACGATGTACCACCTGCCGCGGACGTGGTGCACCTCCGGCGCCCAGGCATTGCCGCGCTTGCCGAACCGGTCGTCGTGCCAGTACTCCTGCCACGGAGCGACGACCGTGCGGCCGGGCCGGTTCTCGCCGACGAACTCCGGCGACCACACCTTCCCCCGCTCGGCCCCGGGCCGGATGCCGGTCGTGTCGACCAGCCTCCACGGCCCCCGCAGCGACCGGGCCACCCACACGAAGATGCCGTCGTTCCACGGCCCGGCCGCATCGAGCCCGGCCGCGCGCGTGGTGCCGGTGGCGACGTACAGCGGACGGCCGTCGACCACGAAGCAGTTGACGTAGGTGTCCCGCATCCACACCCGGCCCCGCCCCTTGTCGCGGGGGCGCAACTCGAGCGGGAGGACGAAGGAGTTGTCCTCCCGCGGCCACAGATCCAGGCGGGCGTCCGCGAGCCCGTACGGCTCGGGGTCGGGCCAGTTCGCCGGATTCCGCCGTGGGGGCGCTGCGTGCGCGGTGGTCCCGGGCAGCGCCGCCGCGCCCAAGGAGCCCGCGACACCGGCCAGGAGGAACCGCCGGTCGAGGTGTAATCCGTGCTCGGAGCTGGCCATCAGCGGGTCCTTCCCGGTCGTGCAGGACACTGGAGCCCTGCCTGGGAGGCCACGTTAGAGATCCGTTCCGACGGTGAACAGATGACCGTTCCGCGGCGCTGCTCAGGGGGTGGCGAGTTCGTAGCCTGCTTTCTCCACCGCGGCGCGCACTGTCGCCGCGGCGAGGTTGCCGTGGCTGGTCACCGTCAAGGAGCCGCTTGCGATGTCGACGGTCACCGAGGTGACCCCGTCGAGGAGTTCGACCTCCTCGGTGACCGTGGCGGCGCAGTTGTGGCAGGCCATGCCGATGACCTCGTAGGTGGAGGTGGAGGTGGAGGTGGAGGTGGGCTCGCTCATGGCTGTTCCTTCGGCTTCGGGGCGGGGCGGGTGATGCCGTGGGCGTGGGTCATCCGGCCGTCCGGGGTGAAGGTGTAGAACGCCACGACGTCCGTGGCGATCCGCTTCTTGCGCGTGGCGGCGTGGATCGTGAGGCGGGCCGCGATGCGGTTGCCGTCCGCGATGGCCTCGTGGACCTCGAATCGGGAGTCGTCGTTCTCTGCCAGGTTCTTGCGGACGGGGTGGATGTGGGAGAGGAGCTTGGCCCAGTCGAGTCGAATGCCGTCGTTGATCATGACGATGTCGGGTGTGTAGAAGCGGGACATCGCCGGGGCCGGGTCGTGGTCGCCCCGTACGACCTGCTCGTGGAAGGTGGTGAAGAAGTCGGCGATGAACTGCTCGGGAGTGCCTTGGGCCAGTGGCTTCATGGTGCGTGCTCCCTTCCGGACGTTAACTCTTACAGACTGTAAGATATGGAGAGCCCGGAAACTTTGACAAGGTGTAAGAGATGAGTTCTTCGACGCGGCGGCGCGCCGACGCCCAACGCAGCCGCACCGCCGTCCTCGACGCGGCCATCCAGCTTCTCGGGGAGGACCCCGACGCGGGCATGGCCGCCATCGCGGGTGCGGCCGGGGTCACTCGGCAGACCGTGTACGCCCACTTCTCCTCGCGGGACGCGTTGCTTTCGGCGGTCGCCGACCGCATGACGGAGAAGGTGGCGGAGGAGATGGACGCGGCGGGGGCCGATGAGGGGCCGGTGGCGGAGGCGCTGTTGCGGTTGCTGGATGCTGCGTGGCGCGTGTCCGAGGCGTATCCGGTGCTGATCCGGCTCGGCGGCCGTCCGGCGGCGCCCGAGGAGGAGCGGGTCCGCCATGAGCCGATCGCCGACCGTATCGCGCGGGTGCTGCAACGCGGCCGGGACGGCGGGGACTTCGACCCGGAGCCCGCGCTCTCCTGGCAGGTGGCGGCCGTGATCGCGCTGAGCCATGCCACGGGGGAGGAGGTCCGCGCCGGTCGCGTGTCCGCCGCCGACGCCATGGCCGCTCTCCAGTCGGGAGTCCTGCGGCTCCTTGCGCCGTAGGGCGAGAATGGTCGTCCGACGGAGCGCCGGAACCGGGGAGGGGCGGGCATGGACGCGGTGGTGGAGTGGGTGGACGCGCGCGAGAGGTTGCCGCGGAGCGGGATGCCCGTGGCGGCGGCGACGTCGGGACGCTATCCGCCGGAGCCGGGGCAGACGGTGGGGGAGGACTTCTGGCTGGTGTTGCCCATGTACTTCACCGCCCGTCACATCGCCGAGGACGGGACCGAGCACCGCGATTGCTTTGTCGATTCCGACCGTGTCGTCCGCCTGCCCTACGGCCGCCCCTGCGCCGAACCCGTCACCCACTGGGCGGAGTTGCCCGCCCTGCCGGGGATGGTCGTGCACCAGGTGATGGGGGAGGACGCGCGGACCGCCGTCAGGGACGCCATGGGGTGAGGCGGCCCGGGTCAGGGGTTCCAGAAGACATCGGTGAACACGCGGTCGAAGCGCCGCGCGGCCAGGTCTTCGCGCTGGATCACCCAGTGGACGGTGGCGCCTTCCCGCCGTAGACGCCGCAGTACCAGTCGGCGAGGAGCACCCAGTCCTCGACGTCACCCGAAGCCGGTCCCTCCCATAGACCCGCTTCCACCGCCTTCACGGCCCTGTACACGGCAGTGGCGACCGGGTCGGTGTAGACGGCCTCCTCATCGGCGTATCCACCGATCTGGAGCTCCCTCCCGGTGGGGTGGTCATCGGCCTGCATGCGCTCCCATATTTCGGCCAGTTCCTCGGAGCGGGGATGCCCGGCGAGCGGTACGCACCCCGGGCCTTCGGAGGACGAGACCGCCCCGTGGTACGGCAGTGACACATCGGTCGTCGCCCGCAGCGGGCCCTGAGGGAAATCCTCGACCATCTGGCGATGGTCGTCGAAGTCGTCCTCGTTCCAGGCATGCCTGTCCCGCTCCTCCACGGCCGTACCGGCGGGGACGTACACCACGCTGCCCGTGGGCGCGTCGTCGTCGTCGCGCTCGGGGAGGGCGAACAGCAGCAGGTGGCCGTCGGGAGGCAGGGGGAGGTCCGTCGCGTCGGCGGGCAGGGCCGCGAGGTCGATGGAGGCGACGAAGAGGGCGAAGGGATCCGGGGTGTCGGCGGGAAGCAGGAGAGGACCGCCGAGTCGGCCCACGACCGGCCCGTCCCCGTCCGCGTCCCCCATCAGCGTCGCACAGGGGCGGGCGGCGGTCATCCACCGCTCCACGTCGTCGGCGGGGATGCCCTGCGCGATCGCCCTCTCACGGAAGGGACGTAACCGGTCCCGCATCTCAGGAGTCATGGGCGCACCGTAGAGGAGGGGACTGACACAGCGGCTTCGAAGCCGTGGCGATCGCAGGGCGGGCAGGACGACGGCTACGCGTCGAGGGTGACGAGCCCGGCGGCGCGGGCGTTCTCGCCCCGCCGTATGCGGTGTGCGTGGTGCCCTGCCTGATGCGTATGCGGAAGGTGACGTAGGCGCGTGAACACGCCGCGCACGTGCTGGGCTTGTCGAAGATGTTCCGTTGACCGAGGGACGGCCGAGGCACGACACTGTCGCCTTGGTCGGGACCAACGGCATGAGTGGGACGGTGTGCGGTGGCTGGCTCGGACATGGCCCGTGACCTGCAAGTCAAGGAGACCTCGACTGATCCGCCGCTGTGGACAGCGGACTTCCTGCTGTTCCTCACCGCCCGCACCATCTCTCTGCTGGGTGACGCGATGCTCCCCGTCGCGATCACGGCCGCCGTGATCCGGGCGGGGTACGGAACGAGTGGGGTGGGCTATGCGCTGGCCGCGCTCGTAGCGCCGTTCGCCGCACTGATCATCTTTGGTGGGGTGCTGTCCGACCGCTTCGGTGCCCGGCGGCTGATGGTCGTCTCGGACACCGTCCGGCTGTGCTTTCAGGCGGTGCTCGCGCTGCTGTTCCTGTTAGGTACGCCCCAGCTGTGGCAGATCCTGGTGCTGCTGGCCCTGGTCGGTGCGGGTAGTGCAATCTTCCAGCCGGGAGTCGCCAGCATCACCCCGCGCGTAGCCCGGGACGTGCAGAAGGCGAACGGCACCCTCCGCATCTCGGAGTCCGTCACCGCCGTGATCGGCCCGTCGCTGGCCGGCCTGCTGCTGGTGGTTTCCTCACCGGCAACGGTGGTCGCCCTCGACGCCTTGACCTATGGGGTCAGCGGCGTCTGCCTGCTCCTGCTCCGCTCGGTCCCGATGGGCCCGGCCGGGCGAAGCGGCGGATCGTCCTTCCGGGCTGATCTCGTCGAGGGCTGGAGGGAGTTCCGGGCCAGGACCTGGCTGTGGAGCGTCATCGTCGTCTTCATGCTCTGGCAGCTGGCCGGCGCCGGCCCCACCATGACCCTCGGCAACAGCACGCTCGTCACCGACTACGGAGCATCGACGTTCGGCCTGGTCATGTCGTCCCTCGGGGCGGGAAGTGTGCTGGGCGGAATCGTCGCGATCAGGCTCCGCCCGCGGTATCCGCTCCGGGCCGGAGCCCTCTCCATGATCCTTTGGTCGCTCATGCCGTTGGGGGTCGCTCTCGGCCTTCCCGCGCCGCTCATCGCCGGGTGCTACGGGGTGAGCGGCGTAGGCATGGCGTTCTGGATCGTCATGTTCCACACGAGCGTGCAAACGCACATCCCGCAGGACGTCCTCGGCAGGGTGCACGCGTACGACGCGGCCGGCTCGCTGGTGATGAAGCCGGTCGGGCAGGCGGTGGCGGGACCACTCGCGGTCGTCGCGGGGACGGTGCCGCTGCTGTGCGTGTCCGCGTCCATGGCGTTCGTCGCCTGCGCCCTGCTGCTGGCAATCCCGGCTGTGCGCGGCCTGAAGCGCGTAGAGCGCTAGCTCGGCCGGCCACGGAAGGACGCCGTCACGGGAGTCGTGGACCGGGCCGAGGGGAAGGGGCCCGCATCCCTAGGGTGACCTCGCCGTGTTTCGGCCCGGGGTGAGAATGGCCGTCTGACGGAGCGCCTGAGTTGGGGAGGGGTGGGCAAATGCGTCCGCCTGCCCTACGGCCGCCCTGCGCCGAACCCGTCACCCACTGGGCGGAGTTGCCCGCGCTGCCGGGCATAGATGTGCACCAGGTGTTGGGGGAGGGCGCGCGGGACGCCGTCAGGGATGCCCTGGGGTGACTACGCGTGGTCCAGCGAGGCCCAGAAGCGGGCGAGGACGCGGGCGCCGCGGGCGGGGTCGTGGGTCATCCACCAGTGGCCGAGCCCGTCGAGGGTCTCGACCCCGGCGCCGGCACGGCGAGCGGCGCGGTGCCGCTGCTCGACGGTGCCGACCGCGTGGTCCTCGGTGGCGAGCAGGGCGAGTCCCGGCCGTTGCGACGCGCGTTCCAGGTTCCTGCCCAGCTCGGCCATCACCGGTTGCGCGGCGGAGGTGTAGAGCGCGACCACGGCTCGGCCCATCGCCTCGTCCTGGCCGCGGGCCACCTGCTCGGCCACCGCCTCGTGCATCCCCCGGTCGACGAGTGTCGCGACCCGTTCGCCGAGGGGCGCGCCGAACCGCGCCGTCACATCGGCCTCTCCGGCTCCCGGCGTCTGCCACCGCTGGGCCAAC
This sequence comes from Streptomyces botrytidirepellens, assembly GCF_003721215.1. Taxonomy (NCBI): domain Bacteria; kingdom Bacillati; phylum Actinomycetota; class Actinomycetes; order Kitasatosporales; family Streptomycetaceae; genus Streptomyces; species Streptomyces botrytidirepellens. The sequence continues at coordinate 18,412 of NZ_RIBZ01000111.1, read as the reverse complement.
TCGTGCCAGACGTAGTCGGGTTCGTAGACCCCGATGGTGTCGCTGACCCAGCTGCGTACGAGGTCCGGGCGGCTCATCACCGCGTTCAGGACGTGGCCGCCGCCCCAGTCGTGTCCCACCAGGTCGACGGGTTCGGCGAAGCGGGTCAGCTCGCCGATCAGCCAGTCGCGGTAGTCGGTGACGGTCGCGCCGAACCCGGCCGGTAGCGGTGCGCCGAACCCGGGCGGGGACAGGCACACCAGATGCGGGCGCGTGCGCTTCAGTTCGGGGAGCAGTCGGTCCCAGACCGCCGCCGTCTCGGGGTTGCCATGTACGAAGACAACGGGGCCGAAGACAACGGGCATCAGTGGAGTCCTCCCAGCGGTACGGTCGGTTGCAAGACCGATTCCACCAGTGCCTCGCTTCGGAGGTGGGAGACCGCCTGGTAGTCGGGGTCACGGATCATGTCGGCGAACGCCTGCCGGTTCGGGTAGCGGACCAGTAGCACCATGTCCCAAGCCTGCCCGTCCTCGGCGACCAGCGCCCGCCCGCCGTCTCCCAGGTACTCCACCTGTACGCCGTACCGGGCGTTGATCGCCGGGCCGAGCGCCTCGGCGTAGCGCCCGTAGCTCTCGCGGCCGCCGTCCGGGCGGAACCGCAGCAGGTTGAGCATCACCACGGAACCACCCGGATCCTCGGCCAGCAGGGTGTCCAGGGCGCGGTCGTCAATCTCGATCATCAGGAAACCTCCAGTCGGTCAACGCCGTGATCCTTACGCACTTGTTGGTCGGCTGACAAGTTTGTTGTACGTTTCTGACCATGACGACCACCCGCCGCACCCAGCAGCAGCGCCGTGACCAGGCCGAATCCGCGTTGCTCAACGCCGCCGCCGAACTGGTCGTCGAACAGGGCGTGCGCGCGCTGACCCTGGCGCGCGTCAGCGAGCGAGCCGGGTACAGCCGCGGGCTCGTCACCCACCACTTCGGGTCCAAGCAGGCGCTCATCGAACGCCTGGCACACGCCACCCAGGCCGGGTTCGTCCCCGGGCTCGACCGTCTGCCGCCCGGCCTGGACCGCCTCCTGCGGCTGATCGACGGATATCTGGGAGCCCTCGGCCGGGTGGGCGTGTGGAACCGGGTGTTCCTGCTGCTCTGGGCCGAGGCCGCCACGGCGCCGGAACTGGCCCCGATCTTCCGTGAGCGGGACGAGGCGTTCCGCGCCGATCTGCGCGAGGACGTGGCCGCCGGTCTCGCCGACGGCACCATCCGCCCCGAGGTCGTACCCGACGAGGCCGCGATCGCCATCGTCGGGCAACTCCGCGGAATCGGGCTGCAACGGCTTCTCGATCCCGAGGCCGTCGACACCGAACGGCTGCGGCACTCGGTCACCGAGCAGTGGCGCCGGGCGCTCGCCCGCGCCTGATGCCGCCCGCCCGGACGTGCCGTTTTCCTGCCGGGCGGCGGGGCACTCGTCGCGCATGGATCACACCGAGGCTCCCGTCCTGGAGGCCCTGGCCCGGTATCACGAGCGGGGGTTCCTCCCGTTCACCCCGCCCGGGCACAAGCAGGGCCGGGGCGTCGATCCGGAGGCGCGCAAGGTCCTGGGCGACGAGGTGTTCCGCGCCGACGTCCTCGCCTTCGGCGGGCTCGACGACCGGCTCCAGTCGGGCGGGGTGCTGCGGCGCGCCGAGGAGCTGATGGCCGACGCGGTGCGCGCCGAGCACACCTTCTTCTCCACCTGCGGCAGCTCGCTTTCGGTCAAGGCCGAGATGCTCTCGGTCGCCGGTCCGCATGAAACGCTGCTGGTGGGCCGGGACGCACACAAGTCCGTGATCTCCGGCTTGATCATCTCCGGGGTCCGCCCCGTCTGGGTGGAGCCCCGATGGGACGCCGCCCGCCACATCGCCCATCCGCCGTCGGCCGACGACTTCGCCCGGGCGTTCGCGGACCACCCGGAGGCCAAGGGCGCCCTGGTGACCAGCCCGACCCCGTACGGCGCCTGCGCGGATCTGGCGAGGATCGCCGAGGTCTGCCACCTGCTCCGGCGCCCGCTGATCGTCGACGAGGCGTGGGGAGCGCATCTGCCGTTCTGCTCCGCGCGGGCATGGACACATGGCGACGCCACATGGCACTGCACGGCGAGGAGCTGATGGGCGCGGCGCTGCGCCGGGCGCATACGGTCCGTACGGACATCGAAGCCATCGACGGACTGCACGTGGACGGCCACGACGATTACGTGGGCCCCGGGCTCGCCGCCGACATCGATCCGCTCCCCGTTGTCATCGACCTCACCGGACTCGCGGTCAGCGGCTACCGGGCCGCCGACTGGCTCCGGGAACACCACGGCGTCAATGCCCACCTGGCCGACCACCGGCGGATCGCGCCCAGCTGACCCACGCGGACGACGCCTCGACCACCGGTGGGCTGCTGGCGGCGCTACGCGACCGCGCGGACGAGTTGCGGCCCGCGCCCGAGGTGGCCGTGCCGAGCCCGGGCGAGCTGCGGATGGACCAGTCCCATCTGCCACGGGACGCCTACTTCGGCTCCGTGGAGGACGTCCCCCTGGACGGCGCGGTGGGCCGGGTGGCGGCCGAGATGGTCACCCCCGAGGGGACGCGCGCCGACTGACGCCCCGGCTCCGACCGCGCGCCCGGCACGGCGGCCTGTTGCCTGAGCTCTGCCGCGATGTCATCCCAGCCCCGGTCCTCAGTCGATCGATCCCCAGGCCCGGTACGGCCGCCGTGGCGGCTCGGGGGTGTTCCGGGCCGCGGCAGGTCCGTGCCGCCTGCGGGAGCGGTGTTGCAGATAACCGACCAGGCCCGCTACGCACCCTGCGGCGCACGGCAAGAAGAGCAGGCCCGCCAGTGCCAACATGCCAATGCCGTTCGCCTTCTTCCCGTCCTGGAGTGCGCCGATGCCGGAGACGGTGAAGATCACGATGAGTACGAGCGGAGGCAGGGCCCATGGCCACGGATTGGGCTCAGGGGTCTCCCGGAGAGCCGCGTACCAGTAGCGGGCGCACCACCAAGCGACCGCGAAGGCCGAAAGCGCGACTGCGGCGAAGCCGCTCATGGGCAGAGGACGGTCGGTGGTGTTCGCGGCCACGATGGAAAACGTCACCCCCATCAGAGCCATGAAGGGCGTCAGCATCCCTCCCATGATGAGGCGGTGACGGCGGGAGCCGCTGAGTGCGTTGGACCGAATGAACATGATCAAACATCCTAAGGACTCTCCAGTGCCTAGCATCGGTGCATGCCATTACGCCGCAGCCATGACAAGCTCGCCGACCTGCCGCGCGACCCGCGCGCCGACGCGTACCCCATGCCGCCCGTTCCCCACGGCTGGTACGCCGTCCTCCGCAGCGGCGAGCTGCGTCCGGGGAAGGTCGTCAGCCTGCACTACTTCGGGCGCGCCCTCATCGCCTTCCGCGGAGCGGACGGGCGGGCGGCGGTGCGCGACGCCCACTGCCCGCATTACGGCGCGCATCTGGGCGCCGGGGGAAAGGTCGTCGACGGCACCGTGGAGTGCCCGTTCCACGGGTGGCGGTTCGGGGCGGACGGGCGGTGTACGCACGCCCCCTTCGCGGTCCGCACCCCCAAGGTGTCCCTCGGGGGGTTCCCGGTACGCGAACACAGCGGGCTCGTCTTCGTCTACTACGGCCCCACCGCGCCCCCGTGGGAGGTGCCGGACATCCCGGAGACGGCCGACCGGGACTTCGCGACACCGATCGACGACGTGTGCCGGGCCCGCATCCACATCCAGGAGATGCGCGAGAACATCGTGGACGAGTCCCACTTCCACTTCATCCACGGCCAGAGCGAGCCGCCTGTGCAGGACCTGCGGCCGGACGGCCCCTTCGCCGAGGTCCGCGGCCGGATCCACCGGCGCGTTCTCGGCCGCGACATCAACAACACCTTCGATGTGTTCATGTACGGGCCCGGCGTGATGGTGGTACGCGTCCTCGGCCCCGTTCTGTCGCTCACCGCCGTCGCCCTCACCACTCCCGTGGACGACCGTACGAGCGAGATGCGGATGCTGTATTACGTCCGCAAGCCCGCTCGACTGCCTTTCCTGGCACCGGTGTTGAAGCTGGTCTTCCGTGCGGAAGCCCTGAGGGAGGTGCGGGAGGAGGTCCGGATCTGGGACCACAAGGTGCACCAGCCACGCCCCGTCCTGCTCCCGCACGAGAAGGGCATCAGGGCGCTGCGCCGCTGGTACGCCCAGTTCTATCCGGCCGACGTCTGACGGGAGTCCAGTTCCGCCCACACCGTTTTGCCCACGGGGTGGCGCGGCTCCGTACCCCAGCGGTCGGCGAGCGCGGCCACCAGCAGCAGGCCGCGCCCCGACTCGCTGTCGGGCCCGGGGGCGGGCCCGAGGACCGGTAGCTTCTCGCCGCGCGTGTCGGCGACCTCGATGCAGAGGGTGCCGCGGGCTTCGTCGAACGAGAGGGCGAGCCGGAAGTCCCGGCCCTGTACGCGTCCGTGGATCGCCGCGTTCGCGGCCAGCTCGGCGACGATCCGCTCGGCGCGTTCGGTGACGGCGGGTGACACCGGCCAGGAGCGGAGCTGTCCCACGGCGAGCAACCGGGCGAGGCGCGCCCCGCGCCGCGTGGAGGACAAGCGTTGGGCAAAGGTGCGGGTGGTGGCGGGCAATTGGGGTGTGCTTGCGTTCATGGGGCCAAAGGTGGCGGGTGCGTGAGTGGCTTCGCCAGCGGCGCGCGGCGTACGCAACGTCAGCGTACGGGCACGTTCGGTGGACAGTACGGTGTGCCGTCCGTCACCCTGAGTGAGTCGAGCGCGGGGGCCCTCGAACGTACGCACCTGGAGGTGGCCGCGTATGACGATTGAACATGCTTGTGGGGCTGGAGACGGGGACCGGGAGCCCGATCCTTCGGACAGTCTGCGGACGTTCGGAGCGGTCGTCCAGGCCCTGCGTGAACACGCGGGTCTGAGCCGGGCCCAGTTCGGGGAGCTGGTCCGGTTCTCGAAGCACACCGTGGAGTCGGTGGAGCTGGGGCGGCGGATGCCGGAGGAGTCGTTCGTAGAGCGGGCGGAGGAGGTCTTTGGTAACACGGGCGCACTGCGGAGGGCTGCCAGGTTCCTGTCGCGGGGCGAGCCAGGGCTTGCGGCATGGTTCCAGCGGTGGGCGCGGCGGGAGCGGAAGGCGGTGAGCCTGTACACGTATGAGTGCCGGTTGGTGCCGGGATTGTTGCAGCCCGAGGGATACATGCGGGCGGTGTTCGACAACAGCATCCCGCTGCTGACGGACGAGCAGTTGGAGGCACAGCTCATCGCTCGGCTGGAGCGACAGACGTTGTTGTACGAGCGGCCGAATGTGCCGTTCAGTTTCATCGTGGAAGAGTCCGTGTTTCGGAAGAAGCTCGGCGGCCCGGAGGTGACGCGGGGCCTGTTCGACTACGTTTTGGAGCACAGCGCGCCGCGCAATGTGAGCCTCCAGATCATGCCGCTGGACGCCGAGTTCCATGCCTGTCTGGACGGTCCTGTGCAGTTGCTGGAAACTCCGGACGGGCGGCGGCTCGCATATTCCGAAGGACAGCAGAACGGGCGGCTGATCGCTGACAGGAAAGAGGTCTCTCTCCTCCAACAGCGTTATGACACACTGCGCTCGCAGGCCCTCAACCCCCAAGACTCGCGGGGCCTGCTGGAGCGGATGCGAGGAGAGCTATGAGCAGGTCGGAACTCGCCTGGTTCAAGTCCAGTTACAGCGGCACCCAGGGCGACAGCTGCGTGGAGGTGGCTGTGACCGAGGAGGCCGTGCACGTGCGGGACTCCAAGGACAAGACTCGCCCCCACTTCGCCGTCACCCCCGACGGCTGGGTGCGGTTCGTGCGGTTCGCGGCGGGCGGCTGACGTGGACTGGTTCAAGTCCAGCTACAGCAGCGCCCAGAACGACGACTGCGTGGAGGTGGCCGTGACCGAGGAGGCCGTGCACGTGCGGGACTCCAAGGACACGGCCCGCCCCCACCTCGCCGTCACCCCCGACGGCTGGACCCGCTTCGTGCGGTTCGCCGCGCGCGGCTGAGGACGACGGTCAATTGCCGTACTCGGCGCGCATCCAGCGCGCCGATGCGACCGCGCTCTCGTACGGGTCGGAGATGTCCGGGCAGTCGACCTCGACCATCAGCCAGCCGTCGAACGTGCTGGGCAGGTTGCCGATGATCCCCTTGAGGTCGAGTTCGCCTCGGCCGGGCTCGACCCAGAGCCCGGCCAGGACGGTCTGCTGGTAGCCCCAATCGCCCTCTCGGCCCTGGTCCGCGACGCTGAGCCGACAGTCCTTGACGTGCACGAACGGGATCCGCTCCGCGTAGTCCTTGATGAACGCGCCGACGTCCGAGCCCGCCCACGCCAAGTGCCCCGTGTCGGGCAGGAAGCCGAGCCGGGAGTCCGGCACGGCGTCGAGGACGGCCCGGCCTTCCTCCTCGGTCTCGATCCAGGTGCCGACGTGGGGGTGGAGGTTGGGGCGGACGCCCTCGGCGGTCATGGCGTCGGCGATCTTCCCGATCAGCGCCGTCACGGCCTCGACGCGCGACGGATCCGCGTCGTACGCCTGGGCCGGGTGTGCCACGCGCGGCATGTCCTTGCCCATGGCCAGGCCCAGGCCGATTTCCGTCATCCCGAGTTCGGCGTGCTGGCGCGCGACGGCGGCGGCGTTCTCGACGACGGTGGTCTCGTTTCCGTCCCGGCCGTCCGAGCGGCAGACGAAGTAGCCGGGGGCCAGGGTGAGGCCGACCTCGTCCAGGACGGTCTGGTACTGGCTAACCGTCCAGTCGGCGGGGACCTCGGCCATGACCGCGTCGAAACCGGACTGCTTGATCAGTGACAGCAGCTGCTTGCGCTCGGGCGCCTTGGACGGGTCGAGCCAGCCGTCGTCGCTGGCCATCCACTGGATCGGGTTGAGTGCGATACGCACGTGTGTTGGTCCCTTCGATGAAGTGAGGTCAGTGCTGCGCGAGTTCGCCCGCGAAGTGGCAGGCGGCGCGCTGGCCCGAAGCGGTGACGGTGAGTTCGGGGGAGGTCTCGGTGCAGATCGTCCGCTCGGGGTGGACCAGCGGGCCGATGGGGCACCGGGTGCGGAACCGGCAGCCCGAGGGCGGGTTCGCCGGGCTGGGGAGATCGCCGCGCAGGACGATGCGTTCCCGCGAACGCGCCGAGACGCTCGGTACCGGCGACGACGAGAGCAGCGAAGCGGTGTACGGATGCTGCGGGTTGCCGTAGACCTCGGCGACGTCGCCGTGCTCCACGATCCTGCCGAGGTACATGACGGCGACCGTGTCGCTGAGGTGGCGTACGACCGACAGGTCGTGGGCGATGAACAGGTAGGCCAGGCCGAGTTCGTTCTGGAGTTTCTCCAGCAGGTTGATGATCTGTGCCTGGATGGACATGTCGAGCGCGGAGACCGGCTCGTCGAGGATCAGCGTCCGCGGCTGGCGGGCCAGGGCCCGCGCGATGCCGATCCGCTGGCGCTGCCCGCCCGAGAACGCGTGCGGGTAGCGGTCGAGGTGTTCAGGGCGCAGCCCGACCTGCGTCATCAGGTCGCGCGCCGCCGCTTCGAGGTCGCGGCCGCCGACGCCCCGGAACGCGAGCGCCTCGGCGAGGGACTGCCCGATCGTGCGCCGCGGGTTCAGCGACGCGTACGGATCCTGGAACAGGTACTGCACGGAGCTACGGACCCGTTTGAGGTCGTCCTCGCGCATCGCGCTGACGTCGGTGCCGTCGACGTGGACCGACCCGCTCGCGATCGGGTTGATGCCGACGATGCCGCGGGACAGCGTCGACTTGCCGCAGCCGCTCTCGCCCACGAGCCCGAGGGTGCGGCCCGGGTGTACGGCCAGGCTCACCGAGTCGACGGCGTACACCGGGGGTTCACGACGGAAGAGCCCGCGCCCGCGCGATCCGACGTCGACCCTGAGGTCGCGGATCTCCAGCACGGGTGCGGCCGTCGGGGGAGCGGTCCGCGATACCGGCGGAGGTGTCGCGGGAGCGTCGCCTCTCGCGGGGAGGCCGTCGCCGCGCTGGGCGACGAAGCAGGCCGCGGTCTGCCCCGCGTCCCCGATCTCCAGCAGGGTCGGCGGTTCCTGGGTGCACACGTCCTCGGCGTACCGGCAGCGGGGCGCGAACGCGCAGCCGGGCGGGGGCGCCGCGGGGTCGGGCGGGCTGCCGGGGATGGCAGGCAGCGGTTGGCCGACCCGGTCGTCGTCCAGGCGTGGCATGGCTTCGAGCAGCGCCGCCGTGTAGGGGTGGCGCGGATGCCGGAAGACCTGCTCGACGGTGCCCTTCTCGACCGTGCGCCCGCCGTACATGACCACGACGTCCGTGCACAGCTCGGCGACCACGCCCATGTCGTGGGTGATGATGGCGATGGCGATGCCGAGTTCGGTGCGCAGCCTGGCCAGCAACCGCAGGATCTGGGCCTGGATCGTGACGTCGAGGGCCGTGGTCGGCTCGTCGGCGATGAGCAGCGCGGGATCGTTGGCCAGGGCGATCGCGATGACGACGCGCTGGCGCATCCCGCCGGAGAACTGATGCGGGTAGTGGTCGATCTTCGTCGGTACGTCGGGGATGCCGACCTGTTCGAGCAGCTCGACCGCCCGTGCGCGCGCCGTCTTCTTGTCGACGCCGTGGACCGTCATGGCCTCCACGATCTGGTCGCCGACCTTGAGTACGGGGTTGAGCGCGGCCTGCGGGTCCTGGAAGACCATCGCCACCTTGGCTCCGCGCCGTCGCCGCATCTCGCGTTCGGGAAGCGCGAGCAGGTCCTCGCCGTCGAACCGCACCGACCCGGCGGTGATTTCGCCCGGCGGGCGCAGCATCCGCATGATGGAGCGCGCGGTGACCGATTTGCCGGAGCCGGATTCGCCCACGATGCCGAGGACGTCGCCGGGGTAGATGTCGAAGCTGACGTCGTTGACGGCCTTGACGCCGCCGCTCTTCAGCTTGAACTCCGTTTGCAGGCCCTCGACCCGCAGCAGCGGCGCGCCCTTGCCCGTCACCGGTGCCGGCGGTTCCGCCATCGTGGAGTCGGTTGTCGAGATCACCGACGGTTCACCGCCTCGTTGAGCGCGTCCGATATCAGGCTGAAGCCCACCGAGAGCAGCAGGAGCACCACTCCGGGGCCGATGATGTACGTGGGGGCCTGGGTGACGAACCGGAGCCCGTTGTTGAGCAGCACGCCGATCGACGGCGTCGGGGGCTGCACGCCCAGGCCGACGATGGACAGTCCCGCCTCGATGTAGATGCCGATGACCATCCAGACGGCGCCGTTGACGACGATGGCGTCCATCGCGTTGGGCAGGACGTGGCGGACGAGCAGTTTCCGGCGCGGGACGCCGAGTACGCGGGCGGCGAGGACGTACTCCCTGCCCTGCTGGGTGAGCCAGGCGCCGCGGGCCAGGCGTCCGGCGGTGGGCAGGCCGCCGATGAGGATGGTGAGGAACAGCGGGAACCACCCGGGGCCGAGGATGGCCACCAGGCAGATGCCGAGGATCAGTCCGGGGAAGCCGATGATGACGTCGAGCACCCGTTGCAACCCGGCGCCGAGCCATTCGGAGATCGCGCCGGAGAGGCCGATCAGCGTGCCGACGGCCATGCTGAGCGGCACGGCGGTGAGGATGAGGCCGAGGTCGACGCGGAGTCCGTAGACGCTGCGGATGAAGATGTCGCGGCCGAATTCGTCCACACCGAAGATGTGCTGGGCCGATGGCCCGGACAGGGCGTTCGACCCCTGCTGGTCGTAGCCGCCCGGGAAGAGGACGGGGGCGAGCAGGGCGGCGAGCACCATGATCCCGAGGATCGACAGCCCGATCACACCCCTCGGGGTGCGGAAGGCGGACAGATAGCGGGCCAGTGTCGGATTGAGCCTGCGGCGCGTGGCCGTGGCCGCCGCGCCGGGCGCCGACAGGGGTACGTCGGTCATGTCTGGGCTCCCAACCTGATCCGCGGGTCGAGCGTCGCGAGGACCATCTCGGTGACGATCTGGCAGATCACCGCCACGAAGACCACCCCGAGGATCAGCACCTGGAGGACGGTGAAGTCGCGGGTCTGCACGCTGGAGACGGCGAGCTGGCCGAGGCCGTTGCGGTTGAAGATCGACTCGATGATCACGGCACCGGCGAGCAGGGTGCCGATCTCCAGCCCGATCGCGACGACCGCCGTGCCGAAGCTGTTGCGCAGCACGTGGCGCAGCGTGATCTGCCGGGAGGAGGTCCCCTTGGCCAGGGCCAGATCGACGTAGTCCTCGTTGCGGACCTTGGTCATCTCCGTCTGGAGCAGGCGGGCCACGATGCCGGAGGGCGACAGCGCCAGCGCGAACGCGGGAAGGGTCAGATACTGGATCCCGATCGAGGGGTTCTCCAGCAGGCTCACCTCGCCGCTGACGGGCAGCCAGCGGTGGTACACACCGAAGATCAGGATCAGCGCCAGCCCGGTGAGGAACGCGGGGATGGCGACCAGGAGGCTGTTGCCCAGGTCGAGGCCCGCCCGCGTCCACCGGCGCTTGGTGGAACCGGCGAGCACCCCGAGCGCGGTGCCCATGACGAGGACGAGCAGCGTGGCGAACACGGCCAGTTCCACGGTGCTCTCCAGGCGATCGCCGATGAGGCTCGCGACGCTGCGGTGGAGGCGGTAGGACTGGCCCAGGTCGCCATGGAACAGCCCGGAGATCCAGTCCCAATACTGCACGACGGGCGACCGGTCAAGACCCAGCTCCTTCCGGATGGCGGCGACGTTGGCGGCGCTCGGATCCGTACCGGCGAGGCTGACCGCGACGTCTCCGGGGGCGAGCCGCGGCAGGGCGAAGGCGACGACCGAGCTGGCGAGGAGGACGAAGAGGACGGATGGCGCCTTGCGCGCCATGAACCGGATCATTGCCTCGCTACCCCTTCGGCTCCGACAGCCACGCCTGGCCGAGGTTCAGGAAGCCCGTCTGGGTGGGTGCGATGCCGCCGACGGACGTCGACCGGACCGTCAGGGTGGGGCGGGTGATCAGCGGAACCGTGAACGCCTGGTCGAGGAAGTAGGCGTTGTACGCGTGCAGCGCCTTCTTCTGCGCGGCGGGCGTGGTCGCATCGGTGACGTTCTTGACGAGCTTCGTGTACGCGGGGCTCTTGACGTGCAGGAGGTTGTCGTTCGGGACGAACTCGGGCCTGCTGGCGACCGCGCTCGCCGGGAGCAGGGCGTTGCTGTTCATCATCAGGACCGCGGGCGTACCCATGTCCCGCTTGGCGATCCGCCCGTCGTACTCGGTCGCGCTCAGCACCTCGGGCTTGGCGTTCAGCCCGACGGCGGCGAGGTTGTTCTTGACGATCTGGAAGATGCTGGTGGCCTCGGGGGTGTTGAGGGTGACGACCTTGAACGTGGCGCCCTTCACGCCCGCCTTGGCGAGCAGCTTCTTGGCCTTGTCGGGCTGGTAGCCGTAGTGCTTCGCCTGAGCGGCGTCGTAGCCGACGGCGTTCTTCTTCCACGGCAGGCTCGTCGCGTCCGCGTGACCGCCCTCGACCTGCTGCACGATGCGGCGGCGGTCGATCGCGTACTGGACCGCCTGGCGCACCTCCTTCTTGTCGAACGGCGCCTTCGTCACGTCCAGCGAGAGCGGGATCGCCGAACCGCCCGAGGACAGGAGGGCGTAGCCCGGCTGCTGGCTCAGGCTGCGGGCGTCGAGGGCGGCCGCACCGACGCCGTACTGGACGCGTCCGCTGCGGATCGCCGAGACGATGGCGGTCGGGTCGTTGATGACCTGGATGTTGATCTTGTCGAGGTGGGTGTTCTCGGCGTCGCGGTACTTCGCGTACTTGGTGAGCACGATGCGGCCGCCGGGCGTCCACGACTTCCAGGCGAAACGGCCGGTGCCGTCGACGACCTTGCCCGCCGCGTAGTCGTCGTAGGTCGCGGGGTTGAGGATCGGCGCCATCTCGAACAGGTCGAAGACGTTCGGCGTCGGCTTGCTGAAGGTGAGCTTCAGCTCGTGGTCGCCCTTGGCCTTCATCGACGTGATCTGCTCGGCGATCGCCTGGCCCCCCGCGCCCGTCGCCGGGTCCTGCACCTTCTTCAGGGTGAAGATGACATCGCGCGCCGTCAGCTTGCGGCCGCTGTGGAAGGTCACATCGTCCCGGAGCGTGATGTCGATGCTCTTGGCGTCCGGGGCGAGCTTCCACGACTTCGCGAGGACGCCCTTGGGCTTGCCCGTCTTGGTGTCCATGAGGGTCAGCGTCTCGAGGACCGTGTACTCGGACAGGATGTTGCCGACCGAGGTCTTGAGGAACGAGCCGGGGTCGGCGTCGCTCGTCTGCGCGACGGTGAGGGTGCCGCCGTCGCGCACGGGACCGGCGGCCGTGTCCTTACCGCCGTTGGGGTCGGAATCGGTGGCGGCGCTGCATGCGGCGGTGGAGAGCAGCGCCATGCCTGCGGCGGCTGCCATCAGTCGGGTTCGCCAGGCCGGCGTTCTCGGCGACATCGGTGCTCCTTGAGCGTGTCCGGGGGCGGGGGATTTCGGGGGACGGGGTGGTGGTGGGTTGCGAGCTGTCGCCTGGCTCACGCGGGGTATCGCGGCTGGGGACGTTCACAGGTGCTGGTCAGGTGCACGACGCGGGCCTCCTGGGAGGCTTCCTCCACCGCGCACAGCGCTTCGAGTACGTGGAAGGCGAACGAGCCGGTGGCCCGGTGCGGGTCGCCTTCGACCGCGTCCGCGAGGTCGCGGACGCCGAGGCCGCGTCGGGCCTGTTCCTTGGTGCCGACGGCGCCGAACAGGCCGACCACCGGCTCCAGTACGGACCACTCGGCGTCGCCGTGCCGCTTGAGCCGCACCTCGCCGTCGAAGTGGTTCGGGTTGCCCAGGGACAGGGTGCCCTCGGTGCCGTAGATCTCCATGAAGGGCAGGTCGGAGTCCCACACGTCGAAGCTCATCTGCGCCGTCCCGAGGACTCCCGAGGCGAACGTCAGCACCGCCGCGGTGTGCGTGGGAACCGTGACCTCGATGGAGTCGACGGCCCGGCCGGGCGCGGTCACCGCCCGGTGCGGCGCGCCGATCCGGCTCGCCGCGCTGATGGCCTGGATCGGGCCCAGGCAGTTCACGAGGATGGCGACGTAGTACGGCCCCATGTCCATCACCGGGCCGCCGCCCGGCTGGAAGAGGAAGCGCGGGTCCGGATGCCAGGTCTCCGCCTTGCTGTGGCCGATGAAGGCCGAGGCGCCGATCGGTGCGCCGATGAGTCCGTCGTCGATCGCCTTGCGCGCCGTCTGGCTCGCGCTGCCGAGGAACGTGTCCGGCGCCGAGCCGAGGAGGCGCCCGCTCCGGGCGGCCGCCTCCAGCACGGCCCGGCCCTCCTCGACCGTCGTGGCCAGGGGCTTTTCGACGTAGACGTGTTTTCCGGACTCCAGGGCGGTGATGATGGTGCGCGCGTGGTGCACCGGTGGGGTGAGGTTCACGATGATGTCCACCGACGCGTCGGCGTACAGCTCCGCGTCGTCGCCCCAGGCCGGTATGCCGTGATCGGCGGCGGCCTGCTTGGCCCGGGCCGGGTCGATGTCGCCCACCCGCACGATCTCCAGCTCCGGGTAGCGGGCCAGGCCGGTGACATACCGGCCGAAGATGTTGCCGCTGCCCAGGATGCCGATGCGATGCGATTGGCTGGCCATGCCGTGGGGTCCTCTCGGGGAGCGATACGTGGTGCGGGGCGGTCGTCGGGTCGCGTGCCTCCGCGTCGCCCGGTCACCAGATCGAGATGTGCAAACGAACCAAACGAACCGGCCATGGCCGGAACTTTTTGTGTGGGCATCACCATCGTTTAATTCGCGCTGCGGGAACAAGACGCCATTTTTAATTTTTCGCATGGACTAAAGACGGGCTGGTTGTCGGGTAGATCACGCGGTAATTAAGGTCACCGACGTGCATAAGGGCGATGGCTACCAGACCGATCCGGTCCTTCTGCCTTCCGTGCCCGTGGGGCTGCGGAAGGTGCTGGACCTCGTGGTGTCGGGCGAGGCGACCAGCCGTGCCGAGATCGCGCGGCGCAGCGGTCTGGTCCGGACGACGGTCGGGAAGCAGGTCGACCATCTCGTCGCGCGCGGCATCCTGGAGGAGCTCGAATCGAGCGAATCGGTGCGGGGCCGACCGCCGAGGGTGCTGACGCTCAGCCCGCGGGCCGGGACCGTCGCCGTGGCGGACGTCGACACCCTGGCGTCACAGGTCGCGATCGCCGACCTCACGGGGCGGGTGCTCGCGCAGGAGACCGTGGGCGTCCGTATCGAGGCCGGGCCGGAGATCGTGCTGGAGACGGTGGCCGAGCGGCTGATGGCCCTGCTGGCGCAGTGCCGGCGCGACCCCGGCCGGGTCCGCGCGGTGGTGATGGGCCTGCCCGCGCCGGTGGACTTCCAGCGCGGCTGGGCGGTGCGGCCGACCGGAATGCCCGGCTGGGGCGGCTACCCGGTGGCCGACGAACTGCGGAAGCGGTTCCGGTGCCCCGCCCTGGTGGACAACGACGCCAATCTCATGGCCCTCGGCGAGGCAGGCCACGAGCAGGACGGCACCCCACTGGTGTGCATCAAGATCTCCGCGGGGGTGGGGGCCGGGATCGTCACGGCGAGCGGCGGGGTGTACCGCGGGGCGGACGGTGCCGCGGGCGACATCGGCCACATCCGGGCCGTCGGCGGCGGCGAGGCCCTGTGCTCCTGCGGCAACGTCGGCTGCCTCAGCGCGCTGGCCTCCCGCCCGGCCGTCCTGCGCAGCCTCGGCATACCGGAGTCGACCGACGAGGATCCGCTGCACGGCGCGCGCGTGCTCGCGGAACGCGTCGCCGACAACGAACCGAACGCCGTGCGCGCCCTGCGCCAGGCGGGCACCGACGTCGGCGAGATAGCGGCCATGCTGGTCTCGATGTTCAACCCGCGCACCCTGGTCATCGGCGGACCGCTGAGCGAACTCCGCGACGACCTCCTCTCCGGGGTGCGCGCCGTGGTCTACCGGCGCGCGCTGGCCCTGGCCACCAGCAAGATGACCATCACCACGCCCCGGCTCGGCGAGAGCGCCGGGATCCACGGTGGCATCGCCCTCGCCACCCGGGAGGTCTTCAGCCCCCAGGGCATCGCCCGGATGATGGCCGGCGAACCGTAGAAGTGCTTCGGGCGGCCGAGCCCGGTGGAGGGCTCGGCCGCCCGTTGCTGACGCCCGTCAGCCGACGCGCATCAGCCCACGCGCATCAGCAACCGGCAGGCGGGGTCGCCGTTGCGCAGGCACGCGGTGGCGCAGTTGCGGGTGAGTTCGACGCCGAGCCCCTCCGACCAGCCCGCGTGGATGTCCGTACACGGGCAGTCGTAGCCGTCCAGCGAACCGGCCATGCGGACCATGGTCACGGCGAAGTTCTGCCGCATGGTCAGCTCGATGTCGCCGTCCGGGAGTACGGCGGTGCCGCCGTCGCGGAGTTCGCTCGGGAACATCCACTCCGAGCAGTCGTCGTACCGCTGCCGGAGTTCTTCGAGGTCGGCGGCGGGCTTTCCGCCGTGCCGGCGGGCGATGCGCTTGCCGACCTGGACGGCCACGAAGCGCAGCGCCTCGGCGTTGATCTCGTTGGCCACCGCGTGGCCGAAGCGCTTCGCCACGCCCTGGTACCAGCGGGCGTCGTGCAGCCACCACTGGCGGTACACGTCCATGGGCTGGGGGCGGGGAGTGGTCATCGCGCCGCCTCTCCCAGTGCGCGCCCGCCCGCCAGTCGGGCCCGGAAGCGTTCGCGCATCTCCCGTTTGAGCACCTTGCCGGTGGCGCCCTTCACCACGTCGTTCGCGTCCATCCGGAGCGCTCCGGTGAGGGGCGGGAAGCCCTCGGCGGTGAGGGCCCGGTTGACCTTGACGGTCCAGTCGTCGGCGTCCGTCGCGTCCGGGCGCACTTGGAGCAAGACGTACGCGTCGGCGGTGCCGTCGCCGTCCCAGTCGGCGCGTACGCCCTCGGGGGCGACGGCCACCACCGTGCAGTCGTCGAGTTCGGGCAGCTCGCGCAGCAGCAACTCCTCGGTACGGGTGCTGAACACCAGGCCCGCGGCCGTGCGGATGGCGTCGGGGGCGCGGTCGAGGTGGTAGAAGTTGCCGTCCTCGTCCCGGTAGGAGAGGTCGCCGGTGAGCCAGTAGCCGCCGAGCCGCAGCCGGTGGAACGTCAGCGAGTCGTTCCAGTAGCCGGGGGTGAGGGTGGGGGACCGTACGCCGAGGCGGCCCACCTCGCCGGGCGGCAGCGGGGTGCCGTCCTCGGAGAGCACCGCGGCCTCGGCGAAGCTCATCGGCTTGCCGACGCAGCGGGAGAACGACGAGCGGCCGGGCTTGTGGCCGTTGTGGAAGAGCGAGTAGCCGGTCTCGGAGGAGCCGAGTCCGTCGGTGAACACGGAGCCGGGGACGCGGCAGCGCTTGAGGTCCCGGCCGACCGTATCGTGGCTGCCCTGCGCGATGAGCGCCCTGATGTGTGCTTCGTGCGCCGCGTCGCCGGTGTTGTACCAGGCCTCGACGCTGGACAGGTCGCGTGCGGCGAGATCCTGCGCCGCCATCTCCCCGTACGTTCCGGCGAACGCGAACACCGTGGTGGGGCGGAACGACTCCATCGCGTCCAGGACGTCGACGCCGCGCTGGCTGGACAGCAGCAGGACGGGCGAGCGCAGCAGGAAGCCGAACAGCATGACCGAGATGGACGCGTTGTGCGAGCCGGGCATCGCGACCAGCAGCCTGCCCATCGCGGAGCCCACCGACAGCTTCAGCCGGTGCAGTTGCGCGTACAGCAGGGTCTCGTGGGTGTGCGGGACGGCCTTCGGCATGCCGGTGGTGCCCGAGGAGTGGGAGATGATGATCGGGTCGGTGGGGTGGTGCGCGTACGGGTACGCCGCCGGAAGCGGGCCGCGGGCCGTGTCCGCGCGGATGTCGGCCGCGGTGGCGCAGAAGCCGAGCCCCAGTTCGGCCTGGTGGGGACCCATGACCGGGTGGTGTGCCTGATCGGTGAGGGCACCCACGGCGCCCTGGCGGCGGACGTATTCTCGGGCGATCTCGGGGCGGAGGTTGCCGTTGACGAAGGAGGGGATCGCGCCGAGGGAGGTGAGCGCGAGGAAGTTGATGGCGAACTCGGTGCTGGAGTACGTCTGGATCGCCACCGGGTCGCGCGGCCGCACGCCGTGTGCGTGATACCAGGCCGCATAGGTGGCGACGACCTCGTGCAGCTCACCCAGGGTCAGCACCTCGGGGTGGCCGCCGTCCGGGGCCTGCCAGATGGTGTCGGTCCACAGCACCTGCTCGTCGAGCGGTCTGCCGTACGCCTTCAGCCGGTGGATCACGTTTCCGGCACCCAGGGCGGCGTCCTCGCTGATCTGCGCGCGTTCTTCCTTGGTGATCATGGGTTGGTTCCTTGGATTCGGGCGGCCAGCTCGGCCAGGCCGCGGAGGGTGCCGTGCTCGGTGGCGGGGGTGTCGGACGGGGCGTCGGACGGAGCGTTGACCGGGGGACGGGGGCGCGGGTCGTTGCGGTCGAGCACGAGGGCCACGGCCAGGTCGGCGGCGGGCGGGCCGATGTCGCGCAGCCGGCGGTACGCGGCGGTGGTGCGCTCGGTGCCACTCAGCTCGACGCCGACGAGGACGACGCGGTCCAACTCCTCGTCGTCCAGTAGGAGTTCGGCCGTCGCCAGCAGCTCCCCGGCCAGGTCCGCCACGGTGGACAGGCAGAGCAGCGGCCCGGTGATGGCGAAGTCCCGGCTGAGCTGGCCGAGGATCGCGTTGGCGGTGCTCTGCATGAACAGCAGCGGATTGTGCACCTGTCCGGACACGAGCCGACGGCTGCCCAGGTCGAGCGTGGCGGCATCGCCCATCGTGCTGGCCAGGACCATCGCGGTCCGGGAACCGTCGCCGGGGTGAGCGCTCAGGCAACGCTCGACGGCCTGGTGCACGAGCGGATTGAACGCCGACTCCACGAATCCGGCGACGGGCGGAGCGGCCTCCGGCCCGGCCATCGCCGCGATCATGCCCGCTCCAGGATCAGCGCGGTGTTGGCGCCTCCGAAGGCGGCGTTGATGGTGAGCGCCCGCCGGATGTCGGCCTTGTGGGGGCGGTTCGGTACGTAGTCGAGGTCGCAGGCCGGGTCCGGTTCGGTGAATCCGGCGGTGGGCGGCAGAACGCCGTCCCGCAGCGCGAGCAGGGTGATCACGAGTTCCACCACTCCGGACGCCTCCAGCAGATGTCCCGTCGTGCTCTTGGTCGAGCTGACCGGCACGTGGGGCGCGTCCGCGCCGAGGAGCGTGTGCAGTCCGCGCGTCTCGGCGGGGTCGTTGGACTTGGTCGCGGTGCCGTGCGCGTTGACGTAGTCGATGCGCGGGCCGCCCGCCCGCCGCAGCGCCCGCCGCGCGGCGGTGACCAGCCCGGTGCCGTCGGGGTGCGGCCGCGCGATGTGGTGCGCGTCGGACGCGGC
>NZ_RIBZ01000092.1:0-19846 GCF_003721215.1 Streptomyces botrytidirepellens | reverse complement strand
CGTCCGGCCGCCGCTCGGGGCGGCCCGGCTCCGGGGCGGAGGGCCCGCGCTCGGCGGGGCCACCGAAGTGGGTGATGCGGATGCGGTACGGGCGTCCGGCCTGGATGCCCGCCTCCACGGCGGCGCCCGCGTCGTCCACATGGACGTGGACGTTCCACAGTCCGTCGCCGCCGACGATCACGAGCGAGTCGCCGAGCGCGTCCAGCCGCTCGCGCAGTCCGGCGACGGCGCCGTCGTCGGCTTCCAGGAGGTAGATCACCTCGAACGCGGGCCCGTCCGCGGAACAGTCCACCGGCCCGGCCCCGGTCTCCGCCGTGAGCGGGGATGCCGAGGCGGGAGCGGGAATGGCGGGGGCGGCGGGCGGTGCCGCCGGGGCTTCGCCGGACAGCGCCTCGGCGAGCCCGCCCAACACCGTGACCAGGCCGTAGCCGCCCGCGTCGACGACGCCCGCGCGGGCCAGGACGTCGAGCTGCCCGGGGGTCGCCTGGAGTGCTGCGCGCGCCCCTTCGTACGCCGCGCGCGCCACCGTGCCGACGTCCCCGGTGGCCCGCTCCGCGCCCTCGGCCGCGGCCACGGCCACCGTCAGCACGGTCCCCTCGACGGGATGCGCGACGGCGAGGTACGCCAGGTCCACGGCGCGCCGCAGGGCCCGCCGCAGCCCGTCCGCCTCGTCCCCGATCCCGGTGCCGCCACCACCGTCAGCGTCTTCGGCCAGGACGTCGGCCATGCCGCGCAGCAGCTGGGCCAGGATGGTGCCGGAGTTGCCGCGCGCGCCGATCAGCGCACCGTGGGCCATGGCGCGCACCACGTCGGCGAGGCTGGGACGGGCGACGCCCGGCGAGGCGGGGTGGCCGTCGAAGGCGGCGTCGACGGCCTGGGCCGCGGACTCGACGGTCAGATACAGATTGGTGCCGGTGTCACCGTCCGCGACCGGATACACATTGATCGCGTCGATGTCCTCGCGGGCCCGGCCCAGCGCGTCCAGTGCGAGCCCGCACCAGATCCGTACCGCATCGGCGTCGAGCGTGTGCGGCACGTACGTTCTCCTCGGGGTCGGGCTTCGCGTCATCGCAGGCTAGTCGCCGCCCTCCGCGGGGGCTGGGGCAGCCATGATAGTTTCGTTGTACGGGAGTGGTCGTTGTATGCTGCTCCGGTTGCCCGATGAGAGTCGGGCTATTCCCCCTGGCGCCGCCGGTCTTCCACGATCCTGGCTACGCCGGGGTTCCCGTTAAGTTTCTGTCTCCTCGCGGGAAGCGAGGCTGACCCGTCTTTGGAGTAACCCGTGGCTGCCAACTGCGACGTCTGCGGCAAGGGGCCGGGCTTCGGCAACAACATCTCGCACTCGCACCGCCGCACCCGCCGTCGTTGGAACCCCAACATCCAGACGGTGCGCGCTGTGGTCGGTCGGACCCCGAAGCGGCTCAACGTCTGCACCTCGTGCATCAAGGCCGGCAAGGTCTCGCGCTAGGCGCACGCCTTACCCCCGCGCGAGCGGGATCCCGGTTGCCGAGGCCGGTCCACACATGACAGTGGACCGGCCTTTACGCATGCCCTGAACCCCTTTTTTTGGCTCGGTTCGCCTGCGGGGCGCAAAAGCCGCTGTCGACGGTCGACCGTGCTCGGCCCTTCGTTCCTCAGGGTCTGCGCGCGCTCTCCCTTTCGACAGCGGCGCGCCCCTTCGGCTCACCGGGCAGCTCAGGCGAGCCCCCAGCCGTGGTCGACCGGGCCGATGCCCTCGCCCAGGGGGAAGCCCGCGGCGATCGCGCCCGTGACGTACGCCTTGGCCGCCCCGACCGCCTCCGGGACCGTCATCCCGCCCGCGAGGTAGGTGGCGATCGCCGAGGCGAGGGTGCAGCCGGTGCCGTGGGTGTGGCGGTTGTCGTAGCGGGGCGCCCGCAGCCAGTGCTCCTCGGTACCGTCGGTGAGCAGGTCCACCGCGTCACCCGGCAGATGACCGCCCTTGATCAGCGCCCAGCGCGGGCCGAAGTCCAGCACCGCGCGCGCCGCCCGCCGCAGGTCGCCCTCGGAAACGGCCCGGATGCCGGTCAGCTGGGCGACCTCGTCCAGGTTGGGGGTGGCGACGGTGGCGGTGGGCAGCAGCTTGGTGCGGACCGCGTCCAGCGCCTCGGCGGCCAGTAGCGGATCGCCGTGCTTGGAGACCCCGACCGGGTCGACGACCACCGGGGCGGGCAGCCCCGCGAGCAGCCCGGCGACGGTCTCGACCAGCTCGGGGGTGGCGAGCATGCCCGTCTTGACCGCCTGGACGCCGATGTCGTCCACCACGCTGCGGAACTGGGCGCGGACCGCCTCCGCGGGCAGCTCCCAGGCGCCCTGGACGCCCTGGGAGTTCTGCGCCGTCACCGCCGTGAGCACGCTCATCCCGTGCGCGCCCAGGGCCAGCATCGTCTTCAGGTCGGCCTGGATGCCCGCACCGCCGCCGGAGTCCGATCCGGCGACGGTGAGGACGCGGACGGGCGTCCGGCGGTCACGGGGGACACGGGGAACGCGGGGAGCATCGCTGGACATGGCCATACGGCCGAATCTACTCGGCGCCCTGGTCATCCCCGAAATGGTCCCAGCCCGCGTGCACCCAGGGCGCCCCGTCCACCGTCACCTGGGGCAGCGCCGACGGATTGAGCACCTCGCCGATGACCTTCCAGCGGGCGGGCAGCTTCACGTCGGACGGGAAGGTGGCCACGATCGCGTGGTCCTCGCCCCCGCTGAGCACCCACTGGATCGGGTCGACACCCACCGCCTGCCCGATGTCCGACATCTGCGTGGGGATGTCGATGTCCCCCGAGCGCAGGTCGATACGGACCTGGCTGGCGTCGGCGATGTGCCCGAGGTCGGCCACCAGACCGTCGCTGACGTCGGTCATCGCGGTCGCGCCGAGGCCGGCGGCGGCCGGTCCCGCGTGGTACGGCGGCTCCGGGCGGCGGTGTGCCTCGACGAAGGCCCGCGGCGAACGGAATCCGCGCGAGAGCACCGCGTGTCCGGCGGCCGACCAGCCCAGCCAGCCGGTGACGGCGACAACGTCGCCCGGCCGGGCACCGGATCGGGTGACCGGCTCGTGGTTGCGCAGGTCGCCCAGGGCGGTGATGGCGATGGTGATGGCGTCGCCGCGCACCACGTCGCCGCCGACCACCGCGGCACCCGCCACCTGGCATTCGTCCCGGATGCCGTCCATCATCTCGGCCGGCCAGGTCACCGGCAGGTCCGCGGGCACCACCAGGCCCAGCAGCAGCGCGGTCGGCACCGCACCCATGGCCGCGATGTCCGCGAGGTTCTGCGCGGCGGCCTTGCGGCCGACGTCATACGCGGTGGACCAGTCCCGGCGGAAGTGCCTGCCCTCCAGCAGGACGTCCGTACTGGCCACCACCCTGCGGTCCGGTGCGGCCACGACCGCAGCGTCGTCCCCGGGCCCCAGCCTCACCGCCGAGGTGGTGGTGAGCCGGGAGGTGAGCTCCCTGATGAGCCCGAACTCCCCCAACTCGCCCACGGTGCCCTTCATCGCATTGCCCCTTCGTGCTCGTGGCCCTGTGCCCACCGCGCCGCGCACGCCGCGCGGGTCTCCCCGCGCCGCGTGGCGACGCGGTACCGTGGCGTCCCTTCTCCCCACATGATCCTCGTAGCCGCCCTGGAGGTTCCGTGGTACAGGCGTACATCCTGATCCAGACCGAGGTCGGCAAGGCGTCGACCGTCGCCGACGTCATCGCCAAGCTCCCGGGGGTGATACAGGCAGAGGACGTCACGGGTCCGTACGACGTGATCGTGCGCGCCCAAGCCGAGACGGTCGACGAGCTCGGTCGCATGGTGGTCGCGAAAGTCCAGCAAGTGGAAGGGATCACGCGCACGCTCACCTGCCCGGTGGTCCATATCTAGATCCCGCTCCCCCGTACGCTCGGCCGGTGAGTTCCGCACACCGTACTGTCACCCGCCGCGGCGAGCGGCTGCGCCGACGGTTGCGACGCCACCGGCGCGTCCGCGGTTCCCACTCCCCCGGCGCAGGCTGCCGCGCCTGCGCCGGGGGTTGCACGAAGACCGTGTCACGAGCTGCGGCGGCGACCGCCGGGTCGCCGCTAGCGCAGCCCCGTGGAGCGGCGCAGCGCGGCCTGGATGAGCCGGTCCACCAGCTCCGGGTAGCTCACGCCGCTCTCCTGCCACATGCGCGGGTACATGGAGATCGGGGTGAAGCCGGGCATCGTGTTGATCTCGTTGATCACGAACTCGCCGCTGTCCAGCAGGAAGAAGTCCGCGCGCACCAGGCCCTCGCAGGACACCGCGTCGAACGCGCGCACCGCCAGCTCCTGGACCCGCTCGGTCTCCTCCGCGGTGAGCGGCGCGGGCACGACGCCGGGGGCCGCGTCGATGTACTTGGCCTCGAAGTCGTAGAAGTCGTGGGTGGAGACCGGGGGGATCTCGGCGGGCACGCTGGCCCGCGGGCCGTCCTCGAATTCCAGCACGCCGCACTCGATCTCGCGGCCGCGCAGCAGCGCCTCCACGATGACCTTCGGGTCGTGGTGCCGAGCCTCCTCGATGGCCGCGTCCAGCTGGTCCGGGCCGTCGACCTTGGTGATGCCGATGGAGGAACCGGCCCGCGAGGGCTTCACGAACACCGGCCAGCCGTGCTCGGCGGCGAAGTCGGTGACCCGGGCGCGGGCGGCGGCGGGGTCCCGCTCCCAGTCGCGGGGGCGGATCACCTCGTACGGGCCGACGGGCAGCCCGAACGAGACGAACACCCGCTTCATGTACTCCTTGTCCATGCCGACGGCGGAGGCCAGCACCCCGGCGCCCACATAGGGCACCCCGGACAGCTCCAGCAGCCCCTGGAGGGTGCCGTCCTCGCCGTACGGGCCGTGCAGCATGGGGAAGACGACGTCGACGTCGCCGAGCGCCTTGGGCACCGCGCCCGGCTCGCTGTAGACGACCTCGCGGCTGCCCGGGTCGACCGGCAGCACGACCGACCCCTCCTCGGACTCGGCGAGCCGTTCGACGCTCGGGAGCTGCCGGTCCGCGATGGCCATCCGCTCGGGCGCGTCGGCGGTGAGCGCCCAACGGCCGTCCGCCGTGATGCCGATCGGCAGCACGTCGTACTTCTCGCGGTCGATGGCGCGCAGCACGGCCCCCGCGGTGACCACGGAAATGGCGTGCTCGGAGCTGCGCCCGCCGAAGACCACGGCGACGCGCGGCTTCCGCGGCTCACCGGAGGAGGAAGCCGGGACAGGGCTTGAGGAAGGAGTCTGGCTGCTCATATCGCGTTGAGGTTACCTTGCGGTTCGGACGGCGTCAGTGCCGCTCGGCCTTCGCGCTGCGCGACATCAGCTCTTTGAGCGCGACGAGCGGCTGTTTGCCGTCGTGGACGATGCCCACCACGGTCTCGGTGATCGGCATGTCGACGTCGTGGCGCCGGGCGAGATCCGCTACGGACTCGCACGACTTGACGCCTTCCGCCGTCTGCCGGGTGACCGCGATCGTCTCCTCCAGGGTCATGCCGCGGCCCAGGTTGGTGCCGAAGGTGTGGTTGCGGGACAGCGGCGAGGAGCAGGTGGCGACCAGGTCGCCCATGCCCGCCAGGCCCGCGAAGGTGTGGGCGTCGGCGCCCATCGCGAGGCCCAGACGGGTCGTTTCGGCGAGCCCGCGGGTGATGAGGGACGCCTTGGCGTTGTCACCGAGGCCCATGCCGTCCGCGATGCCGACGGCCAGTGCGATGACGTTCTTCACCGCGCCGCCGAGTTCGCAGCCCACCACGTCGGTGTTGGTGTACGGGCGGAAGTAGGGGGTGTGGCACGCGGTCTGGAGGCGTCGTGCCACGTCCTCGTCGCGGCAGGCCACCACGGAGGCCGCGGGCTGCCGGGCGGCGATCTCCTTGGCGAGGTTGGGTCCTGTGAGCACCGCGACGCGCTCCGCGGGCGCCTCGGCGACCTCCGCGATGACCTCGCTCATCCGCTTGGCCGTGCCGAGTTCGACGCCCTTCATCAGGGAGACCAGCACGGTGTCGGAGGGCAGCAGCGGGGCCCAGGCGGCGAGGTTGCCGCGCAGCGTCTGGGAGGGCACGGAGAAGACGGTGAACTCCGCGTCGCGCGCGGCCTCGGCCGGGTCGGTGGTGGCCCGCACCCCGTCGGGGAGGCGGATGCCGGGGAAGTAGTCGGGATTGGTGCGGCCGGTGTTGATGGCCTCGACGACATCGGGCCTGCGGCCCCACAGCGTCACCTCGCAGCCGGCGTCGGCGAGCACCATCGCGAAGGCGGTGCCCCAGGACCCGGTGCCGTAGACGGCGCAGCGCGTCACTTGCTCTCCTCTTCGGCCACGGGGTGTTCGGCCACGGGGCGCGGCTGGTCGGCGGCGTGCGGCCGTTCGGGGGCGAGGGCGCGCGCCCGGGCGGGCACCTGCTCGCCGCGGACCTCGGCGAGGAGTTCGGTGACCGCGGCCATGATGGTGTCGGTGGCCGCCCGCAGCACCTCGGCGGTGGGCTCCTGGCCGTAGTACTCGGAGAGGTCCACCGGCGGGCCCGCGTGCACCCTGAGGGTCTTGCGCGGGAACAGCCTGACCTTCTTCTCCTTGGCGTACGGCGGCACGGCCTCGTTGGCGCCCCACTGGGCGACCGGGATGACGGGGGCCTTGGTGAGCAGGGCGACCCGGGCGGCGCCGGTCTTGCCGCGCATCGGCCACAGGTCGGGGTCGCGGGTCAGGGTGCCCTCGGGGTAGAAGGCCACGCACTCGCCCTCGTTGATGGCGTCGACGGCGGCCCGGAAGGCGTTGGCGGCGTCGGTCGACTCGCGGAAGACGGGGATCTGCCCGGTGCCGCGCAGCATCGTGCCCACGAAGCCGCCCTTGAAGAGGGCTGCCTTGGCCAGGAAGCGGGGCACGCGTCCGGTGTTGTACTGGAAGTGCGCGTAGGAGAGCGGGTCGAGATACGAGTTGTGGTTGATCGCGGTGATAAAGCCACCGTCGGCGGGAATGTGCTCCATTCCGTGCCAGTCCCGCTTGAACAGAACCACCAGCGGCGGTTTCACCATGACCGCCGCCATGCGGTACCAGAAGCCGATTCTGCGGCCGGACACTCGGAACATCCTCCTCTTGGACCCTGCTGACCTGCTGGTTGCTGCCGTCCGGGCAGCCGCACAAGTGTCGCTCCAGGTACTCGGTCTGTCGAGGACACCGTAACCCCGCCCGTCCGGGACGAGTCGGGCAGCAGGCGAGAATGGGGCCCGTGGGAAGAGACGCGAGGTCTGTGATGTGGACGCTGGTGGTGCCGCTGAAGCCCCTGTCCCGGGCGAAGAGCAGGCTCTCCGGCGCCGCCGGAGACGCCCTGCGGCCCGGTCTCGCGCTGGCGTTCGCCAAGGACACGGTGGGAGCGGCGCTGGCCGGCCGACGCGTCGCCGGGGTCACCGTGGTCACCGACGATCCGCTCGCCGGGCGCGAGCTGGCGGCCCTCGGCGCCCGCATCCTGCCCGATACGCCGGGGCGCGGGCTGAACGCGGCGCTCGCGCACGGCGCCCGGACGGTGCGGGAGGGCCGCCCCAGGGCCTCCGTAGCGGCGCTGAACGCCGATCTCCCGGCCCTGCGGACGGCCGACCTCGACCAGGTGCTCGAAGCCGCCGCGGGCTTCCCACGCGCCTTTCTGGCGGATGCGGCGGGGGTCGGTACGACGCTCCTCGCGGCGGCGCCCGGCACCGACCTCGCCCCCGCCTTCGGGGGCGCCTCCCGGGCCCGGCACCGGGCGTCCGGCGCGTACGAGATCGAGCTGCCCGGGGTCGACTCGGTACGGCGCGACGTGGACACCGGCGAGGATCTGCGCGCGGCGCTGGCGCTGGGCGTGGGCCCCCACACGTCCCGGCTGTGCGGCGCCGCCTGCCCCCCGGGACCGCGGGCCGCGCTGCCCGGTCCGTAGGCGGGTGCCCGGCGGGAGGACCGGCGGTGGCGCGCACTAGGGTGGCGGTATGCAGGGAACGGCCTACACCTACGACTCCGACGCCCGTACCGGCAGTGTGCTGCTCGACGACGGCACGCCCCTGCCCTTCGACGCGGCGGCCTTCGACGCCGGGGGGCTGCGGATGCTGCGGCCGGGGCAGCGGGTGCGGATCGAGGTGGCGGGCGAGGGGGACGACCGGCGCGTCGTCTTCATCACCCTCCAGACGTTCTGAAGACGTTCTGAAGGCCCCGGGCGGTGGTTCCGGGCCCGTGACGCACCGCGGGCCGGGCTCCCTCGGGGAGCCCGGCCCGGCGCGTGAACGGTGCCGCTGAGCGGCGACGACTAGCGCTTCCTGGCGGTGGTCTTCTTGGCGGGAGCCTTGCGCGCGGTGGTCTTGCGCGCCGGGGCCTTCTTCGCGGCGGCCTTCTTGGCGGTCGTCTTCTTCGCCGGGGCCGCCTTCTTGGCCGCGGCCTTCGCGGGCGCCTTCTTCGCGGGCGCCTTCTTCGCGGCGGCCTTCTTGGCGGTCACCTTCTTCGCCGGAGCCGCCTTCTTGGCGGTGGCCTTCTTGGCCGCGGCCTTCTTCGCTGCGACCTGGAGGCTGCCCTTGGGGGCCTTCTTCACGGCCACCTCGCCACCCCGCGGCAGCTTCTTCGAACCGCTCACCAGGTCCTTGAAGCCTTGACCCGCGCGGAAACGGGGCACGGAGGTCTTCTTGACCCGGACCCGCTCCCCGGTCTGCGGGTTACGGGCGTACCGGGCAGGCCGTTCCACCTTCTCGAACGAACCGAAACCGGTGACCGAAACTCGATCCCCGCCGACCACTGCGCGGACGATGGCGTCCAGTACCGCGTCGACCGCGTCGGCGGCCTGCTGTCGTCCGCCGACCTTGTCGGCAATCGCTTCTACGAGCTGCGCCTTGTTCACGTCTTCCCCTTCGGAGACATTGCTGGAACGAATGTGTTCAAGCTTTTTCGCACGTTAGGCAGATATATACCGCAAATCAAACACGAAACGGGCTAATCACCCTTGTGCCGCAACGCACTCGGTCGTCACGGACTTCGGTCGGAGTCGGGATCTTCGGGGAAACGCCCCTCGTCGAGGTCGTTCATCAACCGCTCCAGACGCCTTGCCGCGTCTGCGAGATCGTGTTTTGACGCTGCCGTGATCACCAGCAGCTTCCGGGACAGCGCCATCCGTACGCCCTCCGGGACTTGCAGTGTGCGCACCCTTGTGTGCGCTTCCTTGAGCCGGGCGGCGACAAGACCGTAGAGCTCGAGTTGGCCGTCGCGTTCCATGCACTGATTGTGCCATCTGAGGCGAGTTGTCGCTTCACGGGGCCTCAACATGACGATGCGCCGCCAGTCCGAGGACTGGCGGCGCATCATGCCAAACCCGCTCTGTGCAGGGGAAACCGGGGGTTCAGAGCACCGTCGTGCTGGGCTTGAAGGAGGGGCGACGACCCTCGTACGCGACGATGTCGGCCTCCTCCCTGAGGGTGAGACTGATGTCGTCCAGCCCCTCCAGGAGTCGCCACCGGGCGTTCTCGTCAAGCTCAAAATCAGCCGTGATTCCCTCGGCTCGAACCTGACGGTCGACGAGGTCCACGGTGACCTCCGCGGCGGGGTCCGCCTCGACCAGCTTCCACAGCCGGTCCACGGTCTCCTGCGGCAGGACGACGGTCAGCAACCCGTTCTTGAGGGAGTTGCCGCGGAAGATGTCGGCGAAGCGCGAGGAGATCACGGCCTTGAAGCCGTAGTTCTGGAGCGCCCACACCGCGTGCTCGCGCGAGGAGCCGGTGCCGAAGTCGGGGCCGGCCACCAGAACCGTCCCGCCCTTGTGCGCGGACTGGTTGAGCACGAACTCCGGGTCCTTGCGCCAGGCCTCGAACAGCCCGTCCTCGAAACCGTCGCGGGTGACCTTCTTGAGCCAGTGCGCCGGGATGATCTGGTCCGTGTCGACGTTGCTGCGGCGCAGCGGAACGGGCCGGCCGGTGTGCGTGGTGAATGCTTCCATGGCTGCTCAGACCCCCACGGGAACGGTGACGTCGGCGTCGGACAGGTCGGCGGGCGAGGCCAGGTGGCCGAGCACCGCGGTGGCGGCGGCGACCTGCGGCGAGACCAGGTGGGTACGGCCGCCCTTGCCCTGCCTGCCCTCGAAGTTGCGGTTGGAGGTGGACGCCGAGCGCTCACCGGGCGCGAGCTGGTCGGGGTTCATGCCCAGACACATCGAGCAGCCCGCGTGCCGCCACTCGGCGCCGGCCTGGGTGAACACCTTGTCCAGCCCCTCCTCCACGGCCTGGAGCGCGACCCGCACCGAGCCCGGGACCACCAGCATCCGCACCCCGTCGGCCACCGAACGGCCGTGCAGGATCGAGGCGGCGGAGCGCAGGTCCTCGATGCGGCCGTTGGTGCAGGAGCCGACGAATACGGTGTCCACCTTGATCTCGCGCAGCGGCTGACCCGCCGTCAGACCCATGTACTCCAAGGCCTTCTCGGCGGCGTACTTCTCGCTCGCGTCCTCGAAGGTGGACGGGTCCGGCACCGACTCCGACAGCGGCGCGCCCTGACCGGGGTTGGTGCCCCAGGTGACGAACGGCGCCAGTTCGGAGGCGTCGATGACGACCTCGCGGTCGAACACCGCGTCGTCGTCGCTGCGCAGCGTGCGCCAGTACTCGACGGCCGCGTCCCAGTCCTCGCCCTGCGGGGCGTGCGGGCGGCCCTGGAGGTAGGCGAAGGTGGTCTCGTCCGGGGCGATCATGCCTGCCCGGGCACCCGCCTCGATGGACATGTTGCACACGGTCATCCGGGCCTCCATCGAGAGCTTCTCGATGGCGGAGCCGCGGTACTCGATCACGAAGCCCTGGCCGCCGCCGGTGCCGATGCGGGCGATGATCGCCAGGATCAGGTCCTTGGCGGTGACGGTCTCGGGCAGCTCGCCCTCGACGGTCACGGCCATGGTCTTGAACGGCGCGAGCGGCAGCGTCTGGGTGGCCAGCACGTGCTCGACCTGGCTGGTGCCGATGCCGAACGCGAGCGCGCCGAAGGCGCCGTGGGTGGAGGTGTGGCTGTCACCGCAGACGACGGTGGTGCCGGGCTGGGTCAGTCCCAGCTGCGGTCCCACTACGTGGACAACGCCCTGCTCGACATCCCCGAGCGGGTGCAGACGCACCCCGAACTCCGCGCAGTTCTTGCGCAGCGTCTCCAACTGGGTGCGGGAGACGGGGTCCGCGATCGGCTTGTCGATGTCGAGGGTCGGGGTGTTGTGGTCCTCGGTCGCGATGGTGAGATCGGTACGGCGCACCTGGCGTCCGGCCTTGCGGAGGCCGTCGAACGCCTGCGGGCTGGTCACCTCGTGCAGCAGGTGCAGATCGATGAAGAGGAGGTCCGGCTCGCCATCGGCGTGCCGGACGACATGGTCGTCCCAGACCTTCTCCGCGAGTGTCCGTCCCATCGCTTTCCCTCCGGCCGGCCACTTCGCCGGCCCAACTCGTGTCGAGAGCGTGCCCTGGCCTGCGGGCCCGCCACTTACCAGAGTGGCGGGTATCCCGAAAAATTGAACTTGCGTTTCACAGTGTGAGACGCGAGTATCGTTTCATGGACAACTCTAGCGGCGTCGGCGTTCTCGACAAGGCGGCTCTGGTATTGAGCGCTCTGGAGTCCGGCCCGGCCACCCTCGCGGGGCTGGTCGGGGCCACCGGTCTCGCGCGCCCCACGGCGCACCGACTCGCGGTAGCACTCGAGCACCACCGGATGGTGGCGCGTGACATGCAAGGCCGCTTCATTCTGGGCCCGCGCCTGGCCGAGCTGGCCGCGGCGGCGGGCGAGGACCGGCTGCTCGCCACGGCCGGGCCCGTCCTCACCCACCTCAGGGACGTGACCGGGGAGAGCGCGCAGCTCTACCGGCGCCAGGGCGACATGCGCATCTGCGTCGCGGCGGCCGAGCGGCTGTCCGGACTGCGGGACACCGTGCCGGTCGGCTCCACCCTCCCCATGAAGGCGGGCTCGGCGGCCCAGATCCTGATGGCCTGGGAAGAGCCGGAGCGGCTGCACCGGGGCCTCCAGGGCGCCCGCTTCACGGCGACGGCGCTGTCCGGCGTACGGCGGCGGGGCTGGGCCCAGTCGATCGGCGAGCGGGAGCCGGGCGTCGCGTCCGTGTCCGCCCCGGTGCGCGGCCCGTCCAACCGCGTGGTCGCCGCCGTCTCGGTCTCCGGACCGATCGAGCGGCTGACCCGCCACCCGGGCCGCATGCACGCGCAGGCCGTCATCGACGCGGCCGCCCGCCTCTCCGACGCCCTGCGCCGGGGAAATTGATCACGGCGTTACGGCGCCCGGCTCCCCCGGCGCCACTCCCCTACGCACCCTTCAGCGACAGCCGGTCGGCCGCGCGCTCACCGCGGCGGCCGACCGGAACGACCCCGGTGGCCTTGCCCAGCCCGAACGCCGGCATGTCGTAGTAGATCGCCTCGTGCGCACCGGCCGGCACGGCGTACGTCTCGTGCCAGATGCCGACCTTCCCCCGACCCTCCCGCGCCCGCCGGTTGAACGCGGCCCACGCCGGGCGGTGCTCCTTGTCCTGCGCCGAGGCGTACGACAGCAGCTTCTCGTGCGAGTCCCAGTACTGGACGACGCACAGCACCCGCGGCGGGCCGACCAGCAGCTGGTACCCCAGCAGCCCGCTCCCCTTGTCCCGCGACAGCTCGCGCAGCATCCGCGGCATGGCCTTGAACACCGGCAGCCAGCTGCGCAGCGCGCGGAAGCGGTTGACGCGCATCCCGATGAGGAAGACGGTCACCTCCCCCGTCCCCTCGGCGGTCATGCGGCCTTCGATCACATCGGCACCCATGGCGATCCCCTCGTTCCGACGTCAGGGCATACTGGATAGTGAAGCTATCCAATGATTGGATAGTGGCACTCTCCATATGGGAAACGCAAGGGAAAACCGGAAAGGGCAAGGTGCTCACGGCATGCGACTGGCGGAGCTGAGCGAGCGCAGCGGGGTGTCCACCGCGACGATCAAGTACTACCTGCGCGAAGGGCTGCTGCCGCCCGGCGAGCGCCTCACCGCCACCAAGGCCGAGTACGGGGAGGAGCATCTGCGCAGGCTGCGGCTGGTGCGGGCGCTGATCCAGGTCGGCCGGATGCCGGTGGCCACCGCGCGCGAGGTGCTGAAGGCCGCCGAGGACGAGTCGCTGAGCCAGCACCTGCGGCTGGGGGCCGCGGTCTGGGCGCTGCCGCACGGCCCGGGACCCGACAAGAACGCCCCGGACACGGCCCGGGCGCGGGAGGAGGCGAACGCGCTGCTGGACCAGCTCGGCTGGGCTAGCGGCCGGGACGCCCGCGACGACTCCCCCGCCTACCGGATGCTGGTGGAGGCCATCGTCTCGCTGGCCCGCCTCGGATACCCGCATGACACCGGCCACTTGCTGCCGTACGCCCGGCTGGCGTCCGAACTGGCCGTCCACGAACTGGATGTGGTGGAGACGTACGACACGCCGAGCGAGCAGATCGAGGCGTCCGTCGCGCTGACCGTGCTGTACGAGCCGGTACTGCTGAGCCTGCGGCGGCTCGCCCAGGCCCAGGAGTCCGGCCGCCGCTTCGACCAGGCGTAACGCGAAAAGGCCCTCCGCGTCACCGCGGAGGGCCTTNGGCGTAACGCGAAAAGGCCCTCCGCGTCACCGCGGAGGGCCTTCCCTGTTTGTACCCCCGACCGGATTCGAACCGGCGCTACCGCCTTGAGAGGGCGGCGTGCTAGGCCGCTACACAACGGGGGCCTGAATCAGCACACATCCTGTACTGCGCTGGGCTACCAGGACTCGAACCTAGACTAAATGAACCAGAATCACTCGTGCTGCCAATTACACCATAGCCCATGGTATAGACCAGTACCCCCGACCGGATTCGAACCGGCGCTACCGCCTTGAGAGGGCGGCGTGCTAGGCCGCTACACAACGGGGGCCCTAGCGATCTCCGTCGTTACTCGGAGACCAGTACCCCCGACCGGATTCGAACCGGCGCTACCGCCTTGAGAGGGCGGCGTGCTAGGCCGCTACACAACGGGGGCCCTAGCGATCTCCGTCGTTACTCGGAGACCAGTACCCCCGACCGGATTCGAACCGGCGCTACTGCCTTGAGAGGGCAGCGTGCTAGGCCGCTACACAACGGGGGCTTGATACTGCTCGATCAAGAGATTCACGAAGAAATCGAGAAGATCTCTTGCTGGGGTACCAGGACTCGAACCTAGACTAAGTGAACCAGAATCACTCGTGCTGCCAATTACACCATACCCCACCAAAACGCCACCCCTGTCGGGGTTTTGTCTGGCTTGCGCCCCGGTCCGGCCTTTCGGCCCGCCCGGGCGGCGCAGGAAGAACATTACCCGATGGTGGACGGGCCACCAAAACGGATTGCCGGGGTGGTGGCGCCGCGTGCCGGGCACGCGGCGCCCCTCCGGTACGTCAGGCCGACGGCGCCGACAGCTTCGCCAGCGCCGCGTCGATGCGGGCCAGCGTGCGCTCGCGCCCCAGGACCTCCAGGGACTCGAACAGCGGCAGGCCGACCGTGCGGCCGGTGACCGCGACGCGGACCGGGGCCTGCGCCTTGCCCAGCTTGAGACCGTGCTCCTCACCGGCGGCGAGGACGGCCTCCTTGAGGGGCTCGGCCTGCCACCCGGCCTCGGAGATCTCCGCGATCTTCGCGCGGGCGGTGGCGAGCAGGGCGTCCGCGCCGGGCTTCATGGCCTTCGTCCACGACGCCTCGTCCTCCACCGGCTCGTCCAGGAAGAGGAAGTCGACGTTGGCGGTGATGTCGGACAGCACCGTCAGCCGGGTCTGGGCCAGCGGGGCCAGCGCCTCGAAGGCGGCCGCGTCGAAGCGGTCCGGGGACCAGGGGGCGTGCGGGGCCTGGAGCCAGGGGCCGCACGCCTCGATGAAGGTCTTGACGTCCAGCTGCCGGATGTGGTCCGCGTTGATCGCCTCGGCCTTCTTGAGGTCGAAGCGCGCCGGGTTGGCATTGACACCCGAGATGTCGAACGCGGCGACCATCTCCTCCAGGGAGAAGACGTCCCGGTCGGCCGAGAGCGACCAGCCCAGCAGGGACAGGTAGTTGAGCAGCCCCTCGGGAAGGAAACCGCGCTCCCGGTAGAGGTTCAGCGACGACTGGGGGTCGCGCTTGGACAGCTTCTTGTTGCCCTCGCCCATGACGTACGGGAGATGGCCGAAGGCGGGCACCAGGCCGCCGCCCACGCCGATCTCGGCGAGCGCCCGGTACAGCGCGATCTGGCGCGGGGTGGAGGACAGCAGGTCCTCGCCGCGCAGCACGTGCGTGATCTCCATCAGCGCGTCGTCGACGGGGTTGACGAGCGTGTAGAGGGGAGCCCCGTTGGCGCGCACGATGCCGTAGTCCGGAACGTTGTCCGGGGTGAAGGTCAGCTCGCCGCGCACCAGGTCGGTGAAGGTGATCGGCTCGTCGGGCATCCGGAAGCGGACGATCGACGCGCGGCCCTCGGCCTCGTGGGCCGCGATCTGCTCGGCGGTCAACGTGCGGCAGGTGCCGTCGTAGCCCGAGGGGCGGCCGGCCTTGCGGGCGGCCTCGCGGCGCTCCTCCAGCTCCTCGGCCGTGCAGTAGCAGCGGTAGGCGTGACCGGCGTCCAGCAGCTTGGCCGCGACGTCGGCGTAGAGGTCCATGCGCTCCGACTGCCGGTAGGGCGCGTGCGGGCCGCCGATCTCGGGGCCCTCGTCCCAGTCGAAGCCCAGCCAGCGCATGGCGTCCAGCAGCTGCGCGTACGACTCCTCGGAGTCGCGCGCGGCGTCGGTGTCCTCGATGCGGAAGACCAGGGTGCCGCCGTGGTGGCGGGCGAACGCCCAGTTGAAGAGGGCGGTGCGGACCAGGCCCACATGGGGGTTGCCGGTCGGCGAGGGACAGAAACGAACCCGCACGGGGGCGGGGGAGCTTGCGCTAGCCACGCTTGATCACCTTGTTGGTGAGAGTGCCGATGCCTTCGATGGTGACGGCGACCTCGTCGCCGACGGTGAGGGGGCCGACGCCCGCCGGGGTGCCGGTGAGCACGACGTCGCCGGGGAGCAGCGTCATCGCCTCGGTGATGTGCACGATCAGGTCCTCGATCGAGCGGACCATCTCGCTGGTGCGGCCCAGCTGCCGCTGTTCGCCGTTGACGGTGCACATGACCCCGAGGTCGGCGGCCCGCTCCAGGTCGATGTCGGTCTCCACCCAGGGGCCCAGCGGGCAGGAGCCGTCGAAGCCCTTCGCCCGTGCCCACTGCTTCTCGCGCCGCTGCGCGTCGCGCGCGGTGATGTCGTTGCCGCAGGTGTAGCCGAGGATGACGTCGGCCACGCGCTCGCGCGGGACCTCGCGGCACATCCGCCCGATGACCACGGCCAGCTCGGCCTCGTGGTGCACCTCGGAGGAGAAGGAGGGGTACGCGATGGGGTCGCCGGGGCCGATCACCGAGGTGGACGGCTTGAAGAAGACGACCGGGACGTCGGGGACCTCGTTGCCGAGTTCGGCGGCGTGCTCGGCGTAGTTGCGGCCGATCCCGATGACCTTGTTGGGCAGGACGGGCGGCAGCAGCCGGACCTTGCTGAGCGGGACCTTCTGCCCCGAGCGCTCGAATTCGGCGAAGGGGTGTCCCTTGATGATGTCGACGACGGGGCCGCCCTGGTCGGACGGCTCGCCCTCGACCACTCCGAAGGCGACGTTGCCATCGATGGAGAATCTGGCGATGCGCACGGGAAGCTGGTGCCCCTTAACTGGACTCGCTGGAGACTGACGCTCCAGGCTATCGCCCCGCCTCCCGCGCGCCGCCGGGTCGGCTCGCCCGCCTCAGTGGCCGGGGGCCTCGGTGAGCACGGTGCGCCGGGGGTTGGCGGTCTGGGTGGGCAGTTCGACGGAGTGCTCCGGCTGCTCGCCGGCCTCGGTCCGCAGTTCCTCGGCGTCCCCGAGATGGGCCAGG
This sequence comes from Streptomyces botrytidirepellens, assembly GCF_003721215.1. NCBI lineage: Bacteria > Bacillati > Actinomycetota > Actinomycetes > Kitasatosporales > Streptomycetaceae > Streptomyces > Streptomyces botrytidirepellens. The sequence continues at coordinate 2,967 of NZ_RIBZ01000092.1, read as the reverse complement.
GTGGTGCGCCGGGGGTTGGCTATCGTGCGGAACATCATCGTCGTCTTCACTGGGTTTACGCCTCGCGTTTGTTGTCGTTTCGACCGGTTGTGTAAAGCGTCAGGCTAGGGGCGGCCTTGCCCATGGAATCGCAGAAAAAGTCTTGAGCGGCATGTGATTTTGCTCACGACTGATCGGGCAAATGCCGCATTCGCGGCACGCAATGCGCGCCCCGAAACGGACATTGCACCCCCGAACCAGACGTTCCGCTCTTGATCATCGCTAGCCGGACACGCCGTGGCCGCGATCGACTCGTTCACAAAAGTCCGTTATCGAAGACATGACTTTCTACGTCCGGTAATAACGCCCGCACTGAGCGTCACGCGCGTCACAGCCTTACCCCTTGCCCTTGTTGCAGCATCCGGCACTGTGCTGGAATTCCCGGGACCGCCGTGGGAACTAGCCGGCGCGCATGGGGGCGCAAGACGGAGGCGCCGAGCGGCGGGGGCTCCTCTAGTCGAATACGAAAGGAAGCGCGCCGGTCACTCACGACCGAATTGGGGGGCCGCGGTCCCCCTCGACTCGACACCGCTTCACCGCTGACCCGGTGAAGCGCCTGGTCCAGAGGTTGCGACGCTAGTGCAGGGACGTTTCAAGAGGGATGGTATGGGGTCTCCCCAGGCCCGCCAGGGCCGCGGGGAAACTTCGGCGGACCCGGAGCCGCGCGGTGGGACCGACCGCGGTTCCTCGCCCCAGCGTGCCCAGGGTGGGCGGCCCCCGGCCGACCAGGGCCCCGAGACCGGCGCCCAGGGCGCTACGAAGACCAGCGCGCCCAGCGGTGGCGGCGGCGCGGCCGAGTCCACGACATCGTCGGCGCCCAGCGGGCCCGGCGCCCGGATGGCCCTCAAGAACTGGCGGATCAGTACCCGGCTGGTGTCCCTGCTGGCGCTCCCCGTGGTCGCCGCGACCACGCTGGGGGCGCTCCGTATCGACACCTCGCTGGACAACATCCAGCAGCTCGACCAGATGAAGCTGCTCACCGACATGACGCAGCAGGCCACCCAGCTGTCGAACGCGCTCCAGGCGGAGCGGGACAAGTCGGCGGGGCCGCTGGCGAGCAAGGGCAACGAGAAGGACGACGGCGTCGTCTCCACGCGCGAGGACACCAACCGCGCGATCGCCGCCTTCCGCAAGGCCACCGACAACGTCGAGCCCGGCGACCAGTCGATGGCCGGTGTGCAGTCGACGCTGGTCAACATCGACCGCCAGCTCGGCAAGATCAACGATATCCGTGACTCGGCGTACGACAACAGCCAGTACTACTCGCTGACGGTCCAGGACTACAACGAGCTGATCACCTCGCTGCTGTCGCTGTCGCAGGACATGGCGCAGGCCACCAGCAACCGCGCGATGATCAACAACACCCGCGCGCTCGCCACGTTCTCCTCCGCCAAGGAGTACGCCTCCATCCAGCGCGCGCTCATCAGCGCCGCCCTCGCCGACCCCAAGGGCGCCGAGTTCTCCGCCAACGACAGCCGGTTCGCCAGGACCGCGGTCGACAAGGAGAACGAGGCCCTGGGCAGCTTCAAGCAGATCCGCCAGGGCAACTCCGAGGACCTGCTGGAGCCGCTGGACAGTCGCCCGGACATCAAGGCGGCGACCATGTACGCCGACCGGGCGGTGCGCGACCCGGACGGCCTCAAGGCCGAGAAGCGCACCTACCTGGACTGGTACGACCAGGACAGTATCAAGATCGACGAGATGGGCAAGATCGAGCAGACGCTGCTCAGCGAGATGACGCAGAAGTCTCGTGAGCTGCGCGACTCCGCCCAGCAGGACGCGATCCTCAACGGTGCGCTGATCCTTCTCGTCCTCGGTGTCTCGCTCGTCGGCGCGTTCGTGGTGGCCCGGTCCATGGTGCGCTCGCTGCGCCGGCTCCAGGACACCGCGCAGGACGTCGCCGAGAAGCGGCTGCCCGAGCTGGTCAAGCAGCTGTCCGAGTCCGACCCGCAGGACGTGGACACCTCCGTCGAGTCCGTCGGTGTGCACAGCCGGGACGAGATCGGCAGGGTGGCCGCGGCCTTCGACGACGTGCACCGCGAGGCGGTCCGGCTGGCCGCCGAACAGGCGCTGCTGCGGGGCAACGTCAACGCGATGTTCACCAACCTCTCGCGCCGCAGCCAGGGCCTCATCCAGCGTCAGCTCTCGCTCATCTCCGAGCTGGAGAGCCGCGAGGCCGACCCGGACCAGCTGTCCTCGCTGTTCAAGCTCGACCACCTCGCGACCCGCATGCGCCGTAACGGCGAGAACCTGCTGGTCCTCGCGGGCGAGGAGCCCGGCCGCCGCTGGACCCGGCCGGTCCCGCTGGTGGACGTGCTCCGTGCGGCCGCCTCCGAGGTGGAGCAGTACGAGCGCATCGAACTCAGCTCGGTCCCCGCGACCGAGGTCGCGGGCCGGGTCGTCAACGACCTCGTGCACCTGCTCGCCGAGCTGCTGGAGAACGCCACCTCCTTCTCCTCGCCGCAGACCAAGGTCAAGGTCACCGGTCACGCCCTGCCCGACGGGCGGGTGCTGGTCGAGATCCATGACACCGGTATCGGGCTCTCGCCGGAGGACCTGGCCGCGATCAACGAGCGGCTGGCCTCGCCGCCCACGGTCGACGTGTCGGTGTCCCGGCGCATGGGCCTGTTCGTGGTCGGCCGGCTGTCGCTGCGTCACGGCATCCGCATCCAGCTCCGGCCGTCCGACTCGGGCGGTACGACGGCGCTGGTCATGCTGCCGGTGGACGTCGCCCAGGGCGGCCGCAAGCCGACGCCGCAGGGCGCCGGGGGCAAGTCCGGAGGTCCCGGAGGGCAGGGTGGTCCGGGCGGCCAGGGCGGCCAGGGCAACGGCTCGGCGGGTCTGCTCGGTTCGGCGCCCTCGCGGCGGCAGGTCCCCGGCGCGGGTCCGCGCACCGCGCTGCCCGGCACCGGCGGCGGCCTTCCGACC